>NZ_KV820419.1:0-35505 GCF_001815375.1 Neisseria sp. HMSC065C04 | reverse complement strand
AAAAAGAAGAAAAAGTCCTGCCTGCCGGCGTGATCCGCGATATTTTGGATGAAAAGGTTTTGGAAATCCAAAACAACGAAGCGCGCAATGTCGGCCGTAAGGAAAAACAAGAGCTGAAAGAACAGATTACTGACGACCTGCTGCCCCGCGCTTTTACGCGCAGCAGCCGCACACAGGCGATTTTCGACACGCGCCACGGGTATCTTTTGGTCAACAATGCCGCATCTGCCAAAGCAGAAAACATCCTGACCAAACTGCGCGAAGCCTTAGGTGGTTTAGAAGCCGCTCTGCCCAACACCAAACAATCGCCCTCCTCCCTGATGACCAGCTGGCTGCTGCAAGGCCACTGTGAAGGCGGTTTTGAATTGGACAGCGATTGCGAACTCAAAGGCGTAGGCGATGTTGTCCCGGTCGTCAAAGTTTCCAAACAAGACCTGACCGCCGATGAAGTGGTACAACACGTCAAAAACGGCAAAACTGTTACCCAGCTTGGCTTGGTATGGCGAGAACAAATCGCATTCATCCTTACCCAAGACTTTACACTCAAACGCATCCAGTATCTGGACGTTTTGCAAGAAGAAGCGGAAAGCAACGGCGACGATGCCGCCAGCCTCGCCTTTGCCTCGCAAATCCTGATGACCGAAGCCATCAGCACCATGTTGGAAGAACTGGTTTCTTATTTGGGCGGCTGGCAAGAGTAATTTTTCAGACGGCCTTTTGATTGGGAAATATCAAAGGCCGTCTGAAATATAAATAGAAGTATCAGAAAGGATGTCATGATGTTGGGCGCAGTCATCGGCGATATTGCCGGATCACGATTTGAGTTTGACAACTACCGTCATACCGATTTTGATATTTTCAGCCCCGACAGCGACTTTACCGATGACACGATTTGCACTGTTGCCATTGCCGCCTGGGTTTTACAAGGCTGCAACAATCATTTGGCCTCTATTTTACAAGGCTGGTGTAGGGCATATCCCTGCCCCAAAGGCGCATATGGCGGCCGCTTCTCACAATGGATAGAATGGAAAGATCCAGAACCTTATAATAGCTGGGGCAACGGCTCGGCCATGCGTGTTTCTGCCGTTGGTTGGGCATTTGCCACATTGGAAGAAACCCTGCATTTTGCTGAGCAATCCGCCATCGTAACGCACAACCATCCGGAAGGCATTAAAGGTGCACAAGCTGTAGCTGCCGCCATCTTTTGGGCGCGTACCGGTATAGGCAAAGCGCAAATCAAAGAAAACATTACACGGCAATTCGGCTACGACTTGAGCCAAAGTTGCGACCAAATCCGCCTGCATTATCATTTCAACGAAAGCTGTCAGGAAACCGTACCTCAAGCAGTTACCGCCTTTCTTGAAAGCGATGATTTTGAACACGCCATCCGACTGGCGGTTTCCCTAGGCGGAGACAGCGATACCTTGGCGGCCATTGCCGGCAGTATTGCCGAAGCCTACCATGGTATCCCTGCATCCATGCGCGAACACGCTTTAGCCATATTGCCACGCCGTATTGCTGAAACCCTGCTGACTTTTGAATCCCAATATCAGGCCGTCTGAAACCGCCTGCAAAAAGGAATGAATGATGAAATACCTCGCCCTACTTCCCGTCGCCTTCATGCTGGGTACGCCTGCCATTGCTGAAACCATCAATCCTTATCAGGAAAAAGGTTGCGTTTACGATGGCGATGTCGGCAAAGACGGCAAACCATCCGGCAAAGGCACATGGAAATGCCAAGACGGCCGCAGCTATGTCGGCTCATTTAAAAACGGCAAATTTGACGGCAAAGGCGTATATACCGTTTCCGGCAACAGCGAAACCTTTATCGAACCTTTCTCCTCCAACAGCGCCAAATTACGCAATATGACGCTGGAGGGCGTGTTCAAAAAAGGCAGGGCGCACGGAAACTTTACCGCCTCCCAAAACGGCACACCCGTCTTCATCATGAAATGCGAAGACGGTATGATTAAAGAAGTCAAACTGGCTAAGAAATCTGCGTCCAAAACCAAATAAACAGCCTTTCAGACGACCTTATCCGGCTTTTAGGCCGTCTGAAACATCAATTGACAAGCCTGTCTAAAGGCTGTTGTGTTGATTTCAAAAAATTTCCAAACAACCCTTACCCCAGGAAAACCACCATGAGCATTAAATCCGACAAATGGATACGCCGCATGGCCGAAGAACACGGCATGATTGAGCCGTTCGAGCCCAACCAAATCAAAGAGGCCAACGGCCAACGCATCATCTCCTACGGCACATCCAGCTACGGCTACGACATCCGTTGTGCCAATGAATTTAAAATCTTCACCAACATCAACAGCACCATCGTCGACCCGAAAAACTTCGACCCGAAAAACTTCGTAACCGTCGAAGACGACTGCTGCATCATTCCGCCCAACTCCTTTGCACTTGCGCGCACAGTCGAATATTTCCGTATCCCGCGCAACGTCCTGACCGTCTGCTTAGGCAAGTCCACCTACGCACGCTGCGGCATTATCGTCAACGTTACCCCGTTTGAGCCTGAGTGGGAAGGCTACGTTACGCTTGAGTTTTCCAACACCACCCCCCTGCCTGCCAAAATCTATGCAGGCGAAGGCGTGGCCCAAGTCTTGTTCTTTGAAAGCGATGAAGTCTGCGAAACTTCATACAAAGACCGCAACGGCAAATACATGGGACAAACTGGTGTTACCCTGCCTAAAACCTAATACACAAAATAAAAAAAGGCTGTCTGAAATTTCAGACGGCCTTTTTTTATTTCATTTAGAAACGGCGTTTCAGCTTGCAAGCCTGCAAGATATGAACAGCAAGTTCTTCCACAGATTTGTCCGTCGTATTGGTAAACGGCACTCCGTGGCGTTTGAACATATTTTGCGCATCGGCAATCTCGCTGCGGCAAGTATCGATTTTGGCATAAGTCGAATTAGGACGGCGTTCCTGACGGATAGCCTGCAGACGCTCAGGCTGAATGGTCAAGCCGAACAGCTTGTCTTTATAAGGTTTGACCATACGCGGCAAATCGGTCGATTCCAAATCATCGGGAATCAATGGATAGTTTGCGGCGCGGATACCGTATTGCAGGGCCAGATAGAGACAGGTCGGCGTTTTGCCCGAACGGGACACGCCCATCAAAATCACATCCGCTTCCTGCAGGTTTTTATCGCTGACGCCGTCATCATGATTCAGTGAAAAATTGACCGCCTCCATACGCGCATCATAGCGTTGGGTATTGCCGATACTGTGGTGCCCCTGCCGGGCGGCAACCGCCTCCGTATTGAGTTCCTTTTCCAAAAGACCGAGAAAGGTTTCAAAGAAATTAATATGGAACGCATTGGCTTTCTTGATGATTTCACGGATTTCGTCATTGACCACACTGACAAAAGCAATCGGGCGCACGCCGAATTTTTCAGCTGACTGGTTGACTTTGTCTACAACAGCACGCGCTTTTTCAGGCGTATCGATAAACGGATAGGTATGGCGTTTGAACTCAACATTGCCAAATTGGTTCAGCAAGGCTTCACCGATATTTTCAGCGGTCAGGCCGGTTCGGTCGGAAATATAGAAGACTTGGCGTGGATCAGTCATAATGAATCCTCTTGAGGGTAACGTTTCAGACGGCAATCATAGCAGTTACAGCCTTTACAATAAAGCGATTCCCGAGAGATTACACAGGATTACAACAAATTTGAACAAATTTTAAATTGGAATAAAATTTTATTTTTTTAGATTTATTGAAATTTTATTCCAAGTTTGCAAAATAAATTTCGATTCTTAAATTTATTAACTTATTTTGTTTTCCATATTTAACAAGAAGATAACACGTAAAAACATGAATCTGATATTCACATTTCAGAAGGCTACACGCCTGAAAAGCACAATATCACAGACGAATTTGTGATTTTTAAAAAGATAAAACACATGACAGCCATCAAACGAATGGCTACAATAAGCAGGCGGATTTGTTTCTTTTTTAACATTTTTTGGATTGGATTGGACACACAAATGGCCGAAAACTACGTTATTTGGTTTGAAAACCTGCGTATGACTGACGTTGAGCGAGTGGGCGGTAAAAATGCCTCTTTGGGCGAAATGATCAGCCAACTGACTGAAAAAGGCGTGCGCGTTCCCGGCGGTTTTGCAACCACAGCCGAAGCTTATCGTGCTTTCCTGGCTCACAATGGTCTGAGCGAGCGTATTTCCGAAGCCCTGAAACAACTGGATGTTGAAGACGTTGCCGAATTGGCACGCGTGGGTAAAGAAATCCGTCAATGGATTTTGGATACCCCGTTCCCTGAACAGCTGGATGCTGAAATCGAAACAGCTTGGAACAAAATGGTTGCCGATGCCGGCGGTGCGGACATCTCCGTTGCCGTACGTTCTTCCGCAACAGCAGAAGACCTGCCGGATGCTTCTTTTGCAGGTCAACAAGAAACCTTCTTGAACATCAACGGCTTAGAAAACGTTAAAGAAGCCATGCACCATGTATTCGCTTCCCTGTACAACGACCGTGCCATTTCTTACCGTGTCCACAAAGGCTTCGAACACGACATCGTTGCCCTTTCCGCAGGCGTACAACGCATGGTGCGCTCTGACAGCGGTGCCTCCGGTGTGATGTTCACCATCGATACCGAATCCGGTTACGACCAAGTCGTTTTCGTTACCTCTTCTTACGGCCTGGGCGAAAACGTCGTACAGGGCGCGGTAAACCCTGACGAATTCTATGTATTCAAACCTACTTTGAAAGCAGGCAAACCGGCTATCCTGCGCAAAACCATGGGTTCAAAACAAATCAAAATGATCTTTACCGACAAAGCCGAAGCCGGTAAATCTGTGACCAACGTTGATGTACCTGAAGAAGACCGTCAACGCTTCTCCATTACCGATGCCGAAGTAACCGAGTTGGCTCATTACGCGCTGACCATCGAAAAACACTACGGCCGCCCAATGGACATCGAATGGGGCCGCGACGGTTTGGACGGCAAACTCTACATCCTGCAAGCCCGTCCTGAGACCGTGAAATCCCAAGAAGACAGCAGCCGCAATCTGCGTCGCTTCTCTATCAACGGCGAAAAAGTTGTCTTGTGCGAAGGCCGTGCCATCGGTCAAAAAGTCGGCCAAGGCAAAGTGCGCCTGGTGAAAGATGCTTCCGAGATGGATTCCGTTGAAGCAGGCGACGTACTCGTTACCGACATGACCGACCCGGATTGGGAACCGGTGATGAAACGTGCTTCCGCCATCGTGACCAACCGTGGCGGCCGTACCTGCCACGCAGCGATTATCGCGCGTGAATTGGGTATTCCGGCCGTAGTCGGCTGCGGCGACGCAACCGATCTGCTTTCAGACGGCCAAGAAGTTACCGTATCTTGTGCCGAAGGCGATACCGGCTTCATCTACTCAGGCTTGCTGGACGTACAAATTACCGATGTTGCTTTGGACAACATGCCTAAAGCCCCTGTAAAAGTAATGATGAACGTTGGTAACCCTGAATTGGCATTCAGCTTCGCCAACCTGCCTAGCGAAGGCATCGGCTTGGCGCGTATGGAATTCATCATCAACCGTCAAATCGGTATCCACCCCAAAGCCTTGTTAGAATTTGACAAACAAGACGATGAATTGAAAGCGGAAATTACCCGCCGCATCGCCGGCTACGCTTCTCCTGTCGACTTCTATGTCGATAAAATCGCAGAAGGTGTGGCAACTTTGGCTGCTTCGGTTTATCCACGCAAAACCATCGTTCGTATGTCTGACTTCAAATCCAACGAGTACGCTAACTTGGTGGGTGGCAGCATCTACGAACCGCACGAAGAAAACCCAATGTTGGGCTTCCGTGGTGCAGCGCGTTATGTAGCCGATAACTTCAAAGACTGCTTCGCACTCGAGTGCAAAGCCTTGAAACGCGTTCGCGATGAAATGGGTTTGACCAACGTCGAAATCATGATTCCATTCGTTCGTACTTTGGGTGAAGCAGAAGCCGTTGTTAAAGCCTTGAAAGAAAACGGTTTAGAACGCGGCAAAAACGGCCTGCGCCTGATCATGATGTGCGAGTTGCCAAGCAACGCTGTATTGGCAGAACAATTCCTGCAATACTTCGATGGCTTCTCCATCGGCTCTAACGACATGACCCAGCTGACCCTCGGCCTCGACCGTGACAGCGGTTTGGTATCTGACTCCTTCGACGAGCGCAACCCTGCCGTTAAAGTGATGTTGCACTTGGCAATCTCTGCCTGTCGCAAACAAAACAAATACGTCGGCATTTGCGGTCAAGGCCCATCAGACCATCCGGACTTTGCCAAATGGCTGGTTGAAGAAGGTATCGAAAGCGTATCGCTCAACCCTGATACCGTCATTGAAACCTGGCTGTATCTGGCTAACGAATTGAACAAATAAGTTCGATGAGACAAAAATCCCCTGCCCGTTTATCCCGGCAGGGGATTTTTATTACCTTCTTCAATGCCGTCTGAAAAAACTTTCACTTTCTTTTACCTTATTGAAAAAATCCTTTATCATCAAAATGATAAAAAAATATGCAGCCATATCCACAAATTTTCAATGTTAATATACTGCCTTTCTGTATTTTACCCCATGCCTTTTGAGTGAACCTTTTTTCACTCATCCTATCTATCATACACAGCATAACGATACATTTTAAAATATCCCATGAATACAAACTTTATTTCCACCTTTCAGACGGCCTTAAAACGTCTGGCACTCATCAGCACCATTGCCGTCTTAGCAGCCTGCGCCGGCAACAATACCTCTTCCAACCGCGCCGTACCCGACGGCTACTACAAAGTCCGCCCTGGTGATACCCTGACCCAAATCGCCAAACGCTACGGACAAAATGTCAACACACTGGTTGCATGGAATAACCTTCCCAACGCCTCACAAATCGAAGTCGGCCAAGTATTGCGCGTCCGCCGTCATGTTGCCTCCCGCAATACTGCTACGCAGCAACGCCAAGCAACCGCCGTTACCCCGATCAACCGGTTAAGCTTGCAATGGCCGACCGATAACGCCTCATCCTCCATTATCCAACGCTACAACGGCACAAGCAGCAAAGGCATAGATATTGCAGGCACGCAAGGCCAACAAATCCGTTCTGCCGCAGCCGGTACCGTCATCTACGTTGGCGAAGAAGTACGCGGCTACGGCAAGCTGATTTTAATCAGCCACAACGACTACACCATTACCGCCTATGCCCACAACGACACGCTTTTGGTACAAAAAGATCAAAAAGTCCAAGCAGGTCAAGTTATTGCGACCATGGGCAGCAGCGATACAGACAGCGTCAAGCTTCATTTTGAAGTTCGTCTAAACGGCAAAGCAGTCGATCCCCTGCCTTATTTGACTAGAACAAATTAATGCCCCAATCAAAAGGCCGTCTGAATAGCAGTATTTCAGACGGCCTTTTGATTATCTTGCTATAACAGCTATTTCAACAAAATCTTTTCCTATTTAACTTATGTTGATTGAGTGTAAATGCCGTTATACAATAACAACTCTTTTTAACATTCCATTTCAGGTACCCTACTATGTCTCCTAGCAGTATCCTTGCAACCGCATTCTTGTTTGCATCTGCATTTGCCAGCGCAGATGTCCATATTGATGAAAGCATTCCTTACCGCGATAAAGAAGAAATCGATACCCGTATTGTTTCTGAGTGTTTAGAAGTGGGCAGCATCATGTCCAAATCTTTGCAAGAAACTGCAGCCAAAAGCGATGTAACAGTTGTCCGTGACGGTAAAAAACAAGGCACATACGCAGATATCGCTATCACTTCCGCCATGAGTGCAGGCAATGCCTTTATCGGTCACGCCAAAGGGATGGCGGTTTCAGCCACTTTGTATGTTGACGGTAAACAAGTTAATAAAAAAACCTTTACCCGCAACTCTTCCGGCGGCATGTTTGGCGCTTATAAAAGCTCTTGCGCCGTCTTGAACCGCACTTCTAAAGTATTGGGTTCAGATATTGCCCAATGGGTGGTCCGCGAACAAAAAAATGCTCAAAACAAATAAAACCCCAATTTGATAAAGGCCGTCTGAAAAACCGTATTTCAGACGGCCTTTATATTTTCTATTTCTCTAGAAACAAAGAAATAAATTATTCATTAATCATTGTCAGAAATAGAGAATTTTATTTTCAACGCCCTTGATTTTAGAATATCTACCCTCAATTATTAAAACTATAAGAATTTTGTATATTAGCAGTCAAAGGAATAACATGGCAGAAAAAAACTATTATGAAATACTAGGCGTTGCCAAAGATGCGGATGAGGCCGAAATCAAAAAAGCCTACCGAAAACTGGTGCGCAAATACCACCCCGATGTCAGCAAAGAACCTGACGCAGCCGAACGTACAGTAGAAATCAACCGTGCCTACGAAACGCTTTCCGACAAAGAAAAGCGGGCCGAATACGATGAAATGTTGGCTAATCCTTACGGACGCAGCGCCGGAGGCAATCCGTTCGGTCAAGGCGGCAATCCGTTTGGCAATGGATTTAATGGCGGCAGCTTCCGCTATGAACGTCATGAAGGCGAACCGTTCGGAGCGGGAGACTTCAATTTTGAAGATCTGTTTTCATCATTCCGCCAATCCCACACTCGTTCCGAGCAACCCCGCGGCCCAATAAAAGGCGAGGATCAACATGCTGAATTGAGTATTGATATTTACGCAGCGTATGTTGGCGCAGAACGTAGCATGACTTTGAATGTGCCGACTCTAGACGAATACGGACGTGCGGTTTATCAAAATAAAACCCTCAACGTCAAAATTCCCAAAGGCATTGCAGAAGGCCAACAAATCCGTTTGGCCGGCCAAGGTTTGCCGGGATATAACGGTGGAGAAAACGGTGACTTGTACTTAAAAATCAAGTTCCACGACCAACCTGATTTATACGTCAAAAATAGGAAAGATGTATATCAAACAATAGATGTCAAACCTTGGGAAGCCGTATTGGGCGGCAAAATGATCGTCCCTACCGCTTCAGGTCGCTTACAGGTCAATCTGCCTGCCAACAGCCAAAGCGGTAAAAGCATCCGCCTCAAAGGCAAAGGTATCCCTGCAAAAGAAGCCGGAGACCTTTATCTCAATATCCGCATTAATGTTCCGCCAGTAGAGAGCGAAGCCGACCGTGCCGCATGGGAAAAATTGGCCGAACACTTTGCCGCGAAACAAGCATAAGAGAAAGGATAAATTATGATTCAGTCCTCCGATGTTACCCTTACTTTTGAAGAAATCGTTGCCGCCAGCCGCTGCCGTCGTGATTGGCTGTTGGAACTTATAGCAGAAGACATTATCAGCATAGATGGTGCGCCCGAAAAAAGCACCTTCAGTGGTTTTCATCTTGCCCGCATCCGTCGCGCACAACGCTTAAGCCGTGATTTTGAGGCCGGCATTCCTGCATTGGGGCTGATTATGCGGCTGTTAGACGAGGTGGAAGAGCTCAGAAAAATACAGCGTCCGCTGGTACTGCTCGAAGAAGAGTAAATATTGGCAAGTTGTTCGATTAAATATTGATGAAAAGATAAAGTTTTTGATTTTTATTGATATTCCATAATGAAAGGCCGTCTGAAAATATTTTCAGACGGCCTTTTTATGCCTTCATTAACAACAGCGTCCGCCGTTGCCGCCGCAACGGCGTTTGCGGCAGTAGTCTTGGAATTGCAGCTCGGTCATGACCGGCGCATTGGGATTATGTTTGCGCTGGCGGGCAACGTAGTTTTCATAATCTGGGACACCAGCCATCAAGTTTGCTGTCAGCTTGATGGTTTTCCACCAAGATGCAAGCTTATGCTTCACTTTGAGCCTCCGGCTGTTTACCGTCGCGGTACACTGCTGGAATTTCTTTAGCAGTTGGCCAACCGACTTTGCGGGCTTTCATGGCAGTACGCAAACCGTACACGGCGACAATCACGACAACTGCCAGGAACAAAGCGGTCAAACCGGCATTGATTTGGTCGTTGAAGATGATTTGTGACATTTCGCCAATGTCTTTAGCAGGAGCAAGGACTTCGCCTGAAGCCAAGGCATCGCGGTATTTGCCTGCGTGAGCCAAGAAGCTGACGCGTGGGTCGCTGTGGAACAGTTTTTGCAAACCGGCATAGCAGGTTACGAACAATACGCCGACAGCAGGAACCAAGGTTACCCAAACATAGCGGTCGCGTTTCATTTTCACCAATACAACGGTACACATAATCAACGCTACGCCTGCAAGCATTTGGTTGGCGATACCAAACAACGGCCAGAGCGAGTTAATACCGCCCAGAGGGTCGGTTACGCCGGTATAGAGGAAGTAACCCCACAATGCCACAGCAAAGAATGTTGCAACCAAGTTGGCAGGGATAGAGTCGGTGTTACCGAATGGTTTGTAGAAGATACTGCCCAAGTCTTGAATCATGAAACGGGCAACGCGTGTACCGGCGTCAACCGCGGTCAAGATGAACAAGGCTTCAAACAGCAAGGCAAAGTGATACCAGAACGCCATCATGGCTTCACCCGGAATCAGACGGCTCATGATGTGTGCCATACCAACTGCAAGAGTTGGTGCACCGCCTGCACGGGACAGAATGGTGTTTTCGCCCACTTCTTTAGCAGTGTGCAACAGGGTTGCGGCATCAACAGAGAAATTCAGTTTAGTGGTGATGACTTCGGCAGCTGTGTTGGCATCCGTACCAATCAGCGCGGCCGGGCTGTTCATCGCGAAGTACACGCCTGGATCAAGCGAAGCGGCGGCAGCCAGAGCCATAATGGCCACAAAACTTTCCATAATCATGCCACCGTAACCGATCATGCGGACGTGGGTTTCGTTTTCCACCATTTTTGGCGTAGTACCGGAAGAAATCAACGCATGGAAGCCTGAAACCGCACCACAAGCAATGGTAATGAACAAGAATGGGAACAATGCACCGGAGAATACCGGGCCTGAACCGTCAATAAAGTGGGTAACTGCAGGCATTTGCAGAGTCGGGTTAACAATAACGATACCCAAAGCCAAAGCTGCAATCGTACCGATTTTCAGGAAGGTAGACAGATAATCGCGCGGAGTCAGCAAGAGCCAAACTGGCAATACGGAGGCCACGAAACCGTAAATCATAATCGCCCAAGTCAGCTGAATGCCGTCAAGGTCGAACCAATGACCGAAGGAGCTGTGGGCAACATCTTCACCGTAAATCACGGCCAACATCAGCAAAATAAAGCCGACGATGGAAATCTCGCCAATTTTGCCCGGACGGATGTAACGGGTGTAGATACCCATAAACAGGGCAATCGGCATAGTCGCTGCGATGGTGAACGTACCCCAAGAACTGTGAACCAATGCTTTCACAACGATCAGTGCCAACACCGCCATAATGATGACCATAATCATCAAAATACCGATAGACGCAATCACGCCGGGAACAGTACCGAGTTCTTGTTTCACGATATCGCCCAAAGACTTACCGTCACGGCGCATGGAGACGAACAAGACCATCATATCCTGTACGGCACCGGCAAATACCACGCCGAAGATAATCCACAAAGTACCGGGCAGATAACCCATTTGCGCTGCCAATACAGGACCAACCAGAGGGCCTGCGCCGGCAATAGCGGCAAAGTGGTGGCCGAACAGTACGCCTTTATGTGTGGGAACATAGTCCAAGCCGTCATTGTGGCGTTCTGCCGGAGTCAGACGGTTAGGATCAAGCTGCATCACACGATTGGCAATGTAAAGACTGTAAAAACGGTAGGCAATGCAGTATACCGAAATGGCGGCCGTAACCATCCAAATCGCACTGACACGCTCGCCGCGACTGAGAGCTAAAGTAGTAAAGGAGGCCAAGCCTACCAAAACCACAATGCCCCAGATCAAAAATGATTTGAGCGATTTCATTGATTTATCCTTAAAACGTGATGCACCAAGGCTTGCTTTAGCGACAAACTGCCTTAATGCGCTTCAGAAAGACCAGTCATTATAGTCTTCATGATTTCATGAGTGAAATGTCATTTCAACCCCAATTCGACTGAAAACAAAATGATTAGTTCGCCCGTAAGGTTAACACAAACAGACAATATACCCTTCATTTTTTACTTCAAAACCAAATATTCCTTAACATATAGCAAACGAAAGGCCGTCTGAAAACCCAAATATTCAGTTTTCAGACGGCCTGACAAACGGTCAATGCTATAATCCGATATTCCCATTTCTCTATATTGCTATACCATGCAAAACAACGATTCCGAAACCATGCGCCTCTCCAAACGCATGGCGCAATTAGGCTTATGCTCGCGCCGCGAGGCAGACAGCTACATCGAGCAAGGCTGGGTCAAAGTCAACGGCCAAACCGCCGTACTCGGTCAAAAAGTCACCGAGCGCGACCGCATCGACCTCAACAAACAAGCCCATGAAAAACAAGCCGCGCGTGTAACCATCCTTCTGAACAAACCTGTCGGCTACGTCAGCGCGCAGGCAGAAAAAGGCTATAAGTCCGCCGCCGAACTCATCACAACCGAAAACCATTGGGAAGGCGACGACAGCCGTATCCCTTTCAGCGAAAAGCACAAATTCGGCTTGGCTCCTGCCGGCCGCCTGGATATCGACTCCGTCGGATTGTTAGTACTCACTCAGGACGGACGCATTGCCAAACAACTGATTGGCGAAAACAGCAGCAGCGAAAAAGAATACCTCGTCCGCGTCCGTGGTAAACTGGACGACAAAGGCCTCGCACTGCTCAACCACGGCTTGAGTTTGGACGGAGAAAAATTGCGCCCCGCCAAAGTCGAATGGCAAAACGAAGACCAGTTGCGCTTTATTTTGCGACAAGGCAAAAAACGCCAAATCCGCCGTATGTGCGAACTGGTCGGCCTGCGCGTCGTCGGTTTGAAACGCATCCGCATGGGCAAAGTCAAACTCGGCAGACTGCCGCCGGGCAAATGGCGTTATTTACGCGCTGACGAATCGTTTTAATTGCAGATAACAAAAAGGCCGTCTGAAAACACATTTCAGACGGCCTTATCTTTTACTGCTTACTCGATATAAGTAAACTTCGCACGTTTGATATTGCAAAGGATTTCGTACGGAATCATACCGGCAACTTCGGAAACTTCATTGATATTAATTACATCGCCCCAAAGCTCGACTTCCGCGCCCAAGCCCTCTTTCGAGGCTTCCAACTCAACCGTAATCATATCCATAGATACCCTGCCGATAATACGGCTACGCTTACCATCCACCGCCACAGGGGAATTAGTGGAAGCGCGACGCGGATAACCGTCGGCATAGCCGCAGGCAATCAAACCGACACGGGTAGATTTGCTGGTGTAGAACGTTGCGCCGTAACCAATCGGTGAATGCGGCTGCAACACGCGCTCGCCGAAAACGCGGGAAGTCAGGCGCATAACCGGTTTCAAACGATCATCCACGCCGCCGAAAGGCGAAATACCATATAAGGCCAGACCGGCACGACCCCAATCGCGGCGCGCTTCAGGCACGTTCAAAATCGCGGCGGAATTGGCCAAGCTCTCTTCGCCTTCCAAACCCTCACACGCCAAATCAAACGCTTCAAGCTGCATTTCGGTCATGCCGTTTTCCGGTTCGTCCGCGCAGGCAAAATGGCTGAATTTCACAATATTTTCAACCGATTCGGATTGTTTCAATGCTGTATAGGCGGCGGCATAGTTATGCGGAAAGAAACCGGCACGGTGCATACCAGAGTCCATTTTCAGCCATACAGTTGTCGGACGTTGCCACTCATGATGCACAAACGCCTCCAGTTGCCATTGGCTGCCGATTGCCGGCCACAAATCATAACGGTCAACATCCGCATACTCCGCAGCCTCAAACACGCCTTCCAACAAAACAATCGGATTTTTAATGCCATTTTGACGCAGCTCCACGCCTTCATCTACCGTTGCCACCGCAAAGCCGTCGGCAATATCCGCCAACGCGTGTGCACATCTGACCGCACCATGCCCGTAAGCATCGGCCTTAATCACAGCCAACAATTTATTGCCGTGCAACTCTTTGAGAAAACGATAATTTTGACGTAAATTATCCAAACGGATTTGCGCATTGAGCGGACGCATAATGTATTCCTCTTATCGGCATTCCGTTTCAGACGGCCTGCCCTATTACTTTGAAGTAAATATTATAGGTCAAAAACTACACAGGATTCCATGAAATACACAAGATTAATCTATTCATAATCTAGAACTCATGCGCGCCTTTAGGCATTTATGCTTCTTCTCAGGCTGTTTTAAGGTTATGATTCAATCCAAATGAAAACGACAGACATCAAGGCCATGAAAGAACTCGACAAAACCGACTTAAAAATTCTCAAGCTCCTACAACAAAACGCACGTATCCCCATGACCGAATTGGCTGAAAAAGTCGGCCTCTCCACCACGCCGGTAACCGAACGCGTCCGCCGCTTGGAACGCGACAACCTTATTACCGGCTATCACGCCCATCTGAATCCTCATGCTTTAGGCCAAAGCCTCCTGGTCTTTGTCGAGCTGAAACTGCGCTCCAAATCCGGCAATATTTTTGAAGACTTCAAACGCGAAGTGCTGAAGATTCCGCAAATTCTGGAATGCCACTTAGTCTCCGGCGAATACGACTACCTTATCAAAGTCCGCCTGCCCAATATGTCCGCCTATCGCGATATGCTCGGCAATATCCTGCTGCAACTGCCGGCTGCGTCCGAAAGCCGCAGTTATGTTGTCATGGAAGAAGTCAAAGAAGAAGTAGTATTAGACATCTAATTCTATTCAACACACAAAGGCCGTCTGAAAGATTACAACATTCAGACGGCCTTTATTTTAAATAGGCAAAAAAAAATGCACACATCCGACAGAATGTGTGCCAAGTCTACAAAGGAGAAATAGAGGAGAAACTATTAACTGACTACTCGAACCAGCTAACGAAACGAATTATGCAACAAGATATTCAACCGCGCAAGTATTTTTCTTGTAAAGTTTCTTAATTATTCGATTTACAGATCTTAAATGTAATCATGTTTCAATGTAGATAAAAAAATGCGCATACCGTTTTGATATGCGCCAAGTCTACAAAGGAGAAATAGAGGAGAAAAATCAAGCTGCATCAAGCAACTTAACGGCGCGAATTATCCTAGCCTTCTACCCTCCTGTCAACTGTTTTCCTATCTATTTTCAAGTATTTTGCTAAAAAACAACAAATCCGCTATTCCCCTCTTTTTCTTGCTATTTTCGCCCATATATAAAAAATTTAGGGCCGTCTGAAACATATATTGCCACTAAAGATAAACGGCTCCATACTCACACTTTCATAGTCCATATCAACCCAACCCAAAGACCATGACCACCCCACTTTCCCTTGCCGTCGTCGGCCATACCAACACAGGCAAAACCTCGCTCTTACGTACGCTTTTGCGCGACAGCACCTTCGGCGAAGTGAAAAACGCGCCATCTACCACGCGCCATGTCGAAGAAGCCCTTATCAACGACGGCGACGACAGCTTGGTTTATCTCTACGACACACCCGGCCTTGAAGATGCCGGTGGCGTGTTGGACTGGCTGGAAACCCACACATCCGCACGCGATGACGGTATTGAGCGCATTCAGCAATTCCTCAGCAATCATGAAGCGCATCACGAATTCAACCAAGAGGCCAAAGTGCTGCGCCAAGTCATGCAAAGCGATATGGCCATGTACGTCATCGATGCACGGGAACCCGTCCTCGACAAATACAAAGACGAGCTGACCATTTTGTCTTGGTGCGCCAAGCCCATCATGCCCGTGTTCAACTTCACCCAAAATCAAGACCTGACTGCTTGGACTAATATGCTCGCCCGCAGAAACCTGCATGTTTACGCCGGTTTCGATACCGTTGCCTTCGACTTTGAAGGCGAAATCCGATTGTGGGACAACCTTGCCACCATGTTACCTAAGCGCGACATCCTCGACCGCCTCATTAATATGCGCCGTCGCGAGTGGCAACGGCTGGATACGGAAGCGCGCCGTGAAATTGCTGATTTTCTACTGGATGCCGCCGCATTCACCCAAGAAATTGCCGAAAACGACGACCCTGCCCCGACTTTGGAAGTCATGCAATCGGAAATCCGCCAACTTGAGCGGCAAATGCAACAACGCCTGTTCACACTTTACCGCTTCTATCACGACGAAGTCGGCAGCGACAGCACATGGATGCCCAAAGCCTTCAAACAAGATCCGTTTGACAGCGAGTTGCTCAAACATTACGGCATCCGTACCGGTACCGGCGCAACCGCAGGCGCTCTCATCGGCCTGGGTTTGGACATTGCCACGCTTGGCGGCTCGCTTGGTTTGGGCACAGCCATCGGCGGACTGTTGGGCGGCATTTTGCCCAATGCCCAAGACATCACCGACAAAATCAACGGCCGACAAACCCTGCATACCGATCCGGAAACCCTTACCCTGCTCGCCGCACGCGCACTGGATTTGTTGCACGTCTTGCAAACACGCGGACATGCGGCTCAGTCGCATATCGAACTAAAAGAACGCAAAGCACCATGGAATGCGGCAAAATTACCAAGCGAACTCAACAAAGCACGAAGCAACCGCAAATGGTCTTCGCTTAACACACACCAGCCCGAACTCAGCCGTAACGAACGCGCAGCCTATGTCGGTTCTTTAAGCGAGAAATTAAAAGCTTAGAATTGCGGCATAACAAAAAGGCCGTCTGAAATCCAAATGTTTCAGACGGCCTTTTAATCTTAGCAAATACTTATTCAGCAGCTTTGGTCTCACGTTTCAAACCGCCGCCAAGTGCTTTATACAAGTCGGCAAGGTTTTCCAGACGGGTCAGTTGATTGGCTAAAAGAGCTGTTTCTGCGCTGTAACTGCTGCGCTCGGCATCCAGCAAATCCAATGCGCTGGATACGCCATGTTTGTAGCGCAGGCTGATGAGGCGCAGGCTGTCGTTGTAGGCACGGCTTTGTTTGCTCAAAGCAGCATAGCTTTTATCCAGCTGTTCGCGTGCAACCAACGCATTGGAAACGTCTTTGAATGCGGATTGAACAGCGGCTTCATAAGCAACGATTTGTGCCTGTTGGCGCAGTTTGGCTACGTCAAGATTGGCTTTGTTTGTGCCCCAGTCAAAGATAGGCAGAGTGATGGATGGTGCAAAAGCCCAAATACCTGTACCGCTCTTAAACAGGCCGCTCAACTCGCCGGAAGCCGTACCAACCGAACCGGTCAGGCTGATGCGTGGGAAGAAGGCCGCACGTGCCGCGCCGATATTGGCATTGGCTTGTTTGAGCGCGTGTTCGGCCGCACGGATATCCGGACGGTTGAGCAACACGTCCGAACTCAAACCGGCAGGCAGTTTGGTCAATTTGAACTGTTTGCTCAAAGGCAAACCGGCAGGCAGGTCTTCGGGCAAAGGTTGATTAATCAGCATAGCCAAGGAATTACGCGCTTGCTCGCGGTTTTTCACCGCGGAAGCGTAATCGGCTTTGGCTGATTCAATCAACGCTTCCTGTTGGCGCAAATCAACGGCGGAAATCACACCGGCCTTATGGCGTAATTGCGAGAGCTTGTAAGTCGCTTCACGGGTTTGCAATACGCGTTGTGCCAATGCCATGGTTTCTTCAGCGTAGCATTCGTTAAAGTAGGCTTTGGCAACGGTAGAAATCAAGGTCAGATGCGCGGCATCGCGGTTGGCGGCCACATTGAAATAACCTTGCAACGCGGCTTCGCTGGTGCTGCGGACACGACCGAAAAGGTCAAGTTCATAAGAAGCCGCGCCCAAACCAACGCTGTATTGGCTGCTGACGCTGCCGCCGCTCAAGCTGCCTTGACGCGAACCTGTACCGCTGGCATTGACGGTTGGCAACAAATTATTACGCGCAATCATATATTGCTTGCGGTAGATTTCCGCATTCAGTGCGGCTGTACGCAAATCGGTATTGCGTTCCAATGCGATGTCGATCAGGCGGTGAAGGCGCGGATCGGCAAAATAGTCTTGCCAACCCAATTCGGCAGCACGGATACCGTCGTCAACAGTGTCGTATTTAAACGTATCGGCAACGGCAACTTGAGGCTGCTCATATTTCGGCATCATGGTACAGGCCGACAAAGCCACGGCTGCAGCAACGGCGGTCAGTACAGGTTTGAATGTAATCTTCTTCATTTTAGAATCCTTTAGCATTTTGAGGCCGTCTGAAAAGTTTTCAGACGGCCTTTGCTTTAGTGCTTGTCTGAATCGTGTTTACCGTCTTCAATCATGCCGGCTTCAGCGGCGTGTTTGGCGGCCATCTCATGCTCGTGTGCAGTTTCTTTAAAGAATTTGCGCACAACCACATAGAACAAAGGCACAAGGAACACAGACAGAATCGTACCGATCAACATACCCCAGAACACGGTCGTACCAATCGCACGTTGGCTGGCGGAGCTGGCACCGCTGGCAACATAGAGTGGTACCACACCCAAGATGAAGGCGAACGAAGTCATGATAATCGGACGGAAACGCAGGTGCGCGGCGGCAAGCGCAGCTTCAAGCGCGCTCTTGCCTTGCGCTTGCAGGTCTTTAGCAAACTCGATAATCAAAATCGCGTTTTTCGCACTCAAGCCCATCACCGTAACGAAACCGACTTGGAAGTAGATATCGTTGGCGTATGCCGGAATACTGCCCAGCAGTGCCTCAACCATGTTGCGGCCGGTCACGCCCAATGCCGCGCCAATCAAGCCCAACGGAATCACAAGGATAACCGCCAACGGGATAGACCAGCTTTCGTACAAAGCAGCCAATACCAAGAATACAGCAGCAGCGGCCAATGCGTACAACACGACAGTTTGCGAGCCGCCTTTAGCCTCCTCACGAGACTGACCACCCCATTCCAGACTGTAACCGCCGCCCATGTCATCAACCATTTGCTGTACCGCAGCCATGGCTTGACCGGAAGATACACCATTAACAGGTGAGCCGGAAAGCTCCATTGCCGGATAACCATTGAAGCGGACGCTTTGTTCCATACCGTTTTCCCAAGAAACAGTAGCAATGGTAGAAAGCGGTACGGCAACGCCGGATTTATTCGGTACAGTCAGGTTCAGAATATCGGCAGGCTGCATACGGGCACTCGCATCAGCTTGTACCATCACGCGTTGCAGACGGCCTTGATTCGGGAAGTCGTTTACATAAGAGGAACCCAAAGAAGAAGCCAAAGCAGTACGGATATCAGAGAACGAAATACCTTGTGCGGCTGCTGCGGCACGGTTGATGTCGATTTTCAACTGCGGCGCATCTTCCAAACCGCTCGCACGAACGGTACTTGGGTTAAACAAACCGCTTTTGCGCATTTTGTCAATCAACTCATTGCGCTTGGCCAATAATGCGGCATGGCCGCTGTTGTTACGGTCTTGCAGGTAAATCGTCAAGCCGGAGCCTGTACCCAATTCCATAATGGCAGGAGGCACAATCGCCAAACCGAAACCGTCTTTCAGCGTAGCCATCATCATACCGGTCAACTTACCGGAAATAGAAGTCGCATCGCTGCCCGGAGCAGTACGTTCGCTCCAGTCTTTCAGAATGACAAAGCCCAAAGCCATGTTTTGGCCGGAACCGCTAAAACTAAAGCCGGAAACGGTAATAATGTTCTCGATCTCAGGTACAGATTTCGCCAGTTGAGTGATTTGAGCCAAAGTTGCATCGGTACGCTCTTTGGTTGCGCCGGCAGGCAGCTGCACGCTCAACATCAAGTTACCTTGGTCTTCAGACGGCAAGAAGGAAGTTGGCAAACGCATAAACAGGAATACGCCCACAACAGTCAAACCAATATAGACAACCATCATGCGCAAAGTCTTGCGCAAGACTTTGGCAACCCAGCCTTCGTAGCCGTGTGTCCAGTTGTCGAATTTCTTGTTAAACCAACCGAAGAAACCTTTTTTCTCTTCGTGATGCCCCTTCTGAATCGGTTTGAGCATGGTGGCACACAATGCCGGAGTCAGCGTCAAAGCAAGGAATGCGGAGAAGCCGATCGATGCCGCCATGGTCAAGGCAAACTGTTTGTAAATATTACCGGTTGCACCGCTAAACATTGCCAGCGGCACAAATACGGACATCAACACGGCAGTAATACCGATAACCGCACCGGAAATCTGACCCATCGCTTTTTTGGTTGCAGCCTTAGGCGACAGACCTTCGCTCGCCATAATACGCTCAACGTTTTCAACGACCACAATCGCATCATCGACCACAATACCAATTACCAATACCATCGCAAACATGGTCAATACGTTAATCGACATGCCCATGTATGAGATAAAGGCAAAACCGCCCAACAGGGAAATCGGCACAACAATAGTCGGAATCAGCGTATAGCGGATGTTTTGCAGGAAGAGATACATCACCAAGAATACCAATACGATGGCTTCCAAAAGCGTATGGATCACTTTCTCAATCGAAATTTCCACAAATTTGGAAGTATCGTAGGGAACTTTCCAGCTCATGCCGTCTGGAAAATACTTCTGCAAAACCGCCATTTTTTCTTTTACGGCAGTCGCCGTTGCCAAAGCGTTACCGCTGTTAGACAGCATCACTGCCATACCGGTAGTGTTGACGCCGTTCAAACGGGTGGAAGAAGAATAATCCTGCATACCCAAGCTGACTTTGGCAACGTCTTTCAGATAGACATTAGAACCATCGATATTGGATACCAAAATGATGTTGCCAAACTCTTCAGCAGTGCTCAGCTGACCTTGCGCCGTCACAGTTGCTGAAATAGTCTGACCTGCAGCCGCCGGCAAAGAACCGATAGAGCCCGCTGAAATTTGAATATTTTGTGTCGCAAGCGCATTGGTTACCGTTGCAAAAGACAGGTTGTAGTTTTGCAGTTTTTTCGGGTCAACCCAAATACGCATGGCGCGTTGCGCACCAAACAATTGTACCTGCCCTACCCCGTCGATACGCTGCAGTTCAGGAATGATATTGCGCTGGGCGTAATCGTTCATTTCCTCAATGGATTGCTTTTCAGAAGAAAGCATGACCACTTGCAAGAAGTTGGAACGCGCTTTAGATACGGTTACACCATATTGCTGTACGGTAGAGGGCAATGTGGACAACACTTCCGACAATTTGTTCTGCACGTCTACCTGCGCCAAATCTTCATTGGTTTCCGGTGTAAACGTCAGACTGACGCTGCCGCTGCCGCTGGAATTGGCAGAAGTCGTCATATAGTCCAAACCTTCCACACCGTACATATTACGTTCGATAACGGCCAGTACGCTGTCTTCCATTACCTGAGCAGAAGCGCCCGGATAAGTAGCGCGCAAAGTAATGGTCGGTGCAGCAACGGACGGATATTGGGAAATCGGCAGTTTTTGAATGCCGAAAATACCCGCTGCGATGATAAAAATCGCAATAACCCATGCAAAAATGGGGCGGTCAATAAAAAACTTAGACATTCATGCGTTCCTTATTTGGCTTCAGATGCAGCTTTAGCTTCAGGCTTGGCCTCGGATGCAGCTTGGCCGTCTGAAACTGCCGTTGTTGCTGCCGCAGCGCTTGCAGGCGGCGTCCATTCTTTCGGCGTTACCTGTTTAGCACCCGACATAGCGGCAATGCTGATGCCTTCAACAATCACTTTGTCGCCGTCTTTCAGGCCGTCTGTAATCACCCAATTGCTACCTTGCTGTTGGGCAACGGTCACGACACGCGCTTCCATTTCGCTCTTGTCATTCACCACCATCACCGTATCTTGCGAACCGCGGGTAACTGCTTGCTGCGGCACTACAAATGCATTATCCACTGCCACTTGTTCCATCAACACGCGTACATACAAGCCCGGCATCAAGATATTTCTGTCGTTAGGAATGGCGGCGCGCAAGGTAATTTGACCGGTCGTTTCGTTGACAGTCGGATCTGCAAACAGCAGACGGCCTTTTTCAGGGTAAACCGTACCGTCGTCAAATTTGATATCCACTGCAATCGCGCCGTTTGCCGCCAACAATTTGCCTTCGGCAACCTGTTGACGCAGTTTCATGACCTCACTCGCAGACTGGGTAACATTGACATACATCGGATTGGTTTGTTGGATGGTGGCCAAAACAGTGGTATCGCCGGAATTCAGCAGCGTACCTTCAGAAACTTTAGATTGACCGATAAAGCCGGAAATCGGCGCAGTAATGCGGGAGCGGTTCAGGCTGATACCGGCAGATTTGATGGCTGCTTGAGCGGATTTGACGCCTGCCTCTGCCGAACGCTTGGCCGTTACGGCCGCATCATATTCTTGTTGGCTGATGGCATCGGCGGCAACCAGCGGTTTGTAGCGGGCTAAGTCGGCATTCGCTTTAGCCAAAGTAGCTTGCGCACTCGCCAACTGGGCGTGTGCGCTTTCTAAGTTTGCTTCATAAGATGAGCTGTCGATTTGGTACAAAGGCTGACCAGCTTGCACATAGCTGCCCTCTTGGAACAGTCGTTTTTGCAGAATACCGCCGACTTGGGCACGAACTTCCGCAGTACGCAAAGATTCCAGACGGCCTGGCAATTCAGTCGTCAATGCAACGACTTCCGGATGTACAGTGACCACACGGACTTCAGGCGCAGGTTGTTTTTGCTGTTGCTGACTGCCTTGCGCCTGTTGGCCGGCTGCTTTTTCATCGCCTTTGCCGCAAGCGGAAAGCGCCAACGCAGTAGCTGCTGCAATTGCCGCGACACGCATCATTTTAGAAGCATAAAGAGCCATAATTTTCCTATCTCTATGATAAATAAGGGTTTGACTAATTAAAAATTGATTACTTTAATCTCATATTTCACAAACAGAAATTGCCTGCTTTTATGAAAAACAGGCTGATTATATAGTGTTGAGAAACACTATCAAGTATTGAATTGAATTATACATACATTCTTGCATGTTCAGAAGTAATTTTTTATAATCCGAACCATAAATTTACATTTCCCACAAAACAACTATGAGAAGAACCAAAACCGAAGCCTTAAAAACCAAAGAATATCTCATGCTTGCCGCATTGGATACGTTTTATCAGAAAGGCATTGCCCGCACCTCGCTTAACGAAATCGCCCAAGCCGCAGGCGTAACGCGCGGCGCGCTGTATTGGCATTTCAAAAACAAAGAAGATTTGTTTGACGCCTTGTTCCAACGGATTTGCGACGACATCGAAAGCTGCATAAAAGAAGACTCGAACAACAATAACGAACAGGCTTGGTCAAGCTTCCGACTGACCCTGACCCGTTTTTTCGAGCGCCTGCAACACAACGAGCTTCACTATAAATTCCACAGCATTTTGTTTTTAAAATGCGAACACACCGAGCAAAACGAGGCGGTCATTGCCATCGCTAAAAAACACCAATCATTATGGCCTGAAAAAATCGTTGCCGTCCTGACTGATGCAGTACAACAAAAAGCGTTGGCGGATAATTTGGATATCGATATGGCAGTCATCTTCATCAAGTCTTCATTAGACGGCTTGATTTGGCGCTGGCTTTCTTCAGGTCAAGGCTTCGATTTGGCGCAAACCGCCCCCCGCATGATTGAAATCATCATTGATACATTGGAAAACCATCCGCAATTAAGAAAACAATCATAAACATCAAAAATAAAAGGCCGTCTGAAACATTAAAAGTTTCAGACGGCCTTTTGGTTCAAACCTAATTAACGTGTTACCGGTTTGTAACAGATACGTTTCGGTTTTGCGCCCTCTTCACCCAAACGGCGTTTCTTATCGGCTTCGTATTCCTGATAGTTGCCGTCAAAGAACACCCATTTAGAGTCGCCTTCACAAGCCAAAATATGCGTAGCGATGCGGTCGAGGAACCAGCGGTCGTGCGAAATCACCATCACGCTGCCGGCAAATTCCAGCAACGCGTCTTCCAACGCGCGCAGGGTTTCCACGTCGAGGTCGTTGGACGGTTCGTCCAGCAGTAAGACATTACCGCCGCTCAACAAGGTTTTTGCCAAGTGCAGACGGCCGCGTTCGCCGCCAGACAATTGACCTGCAATTTTGCTTTGGTCGCTGCCTTTGAAGTTGAAGCGTCCCAAATATTGGCGGGCTGGAATTTCAAACTGACCAACCTACAAAATGTCGCGGCCTTCGGCAATGTTGTCGAACACGGTTTTGTCGTTTTGCAAACCTTCGCGGCTTTGGTCGATCAAGCTCATTTTCACGGTTTGACCGATTTTCACTTCGCCGGAATCAGGCTGCTCTTTGCCTGAAATCATTTTAAACAGCGTAGATTTACCCGCGCCGTTCGGGCCGATGATGCCGACAATCGCGCCCGCAGGCACTTTGAAGCTCAAATCGTCAATCAGCACTTTGTCGCCGAACGATTTGGAAACGTTTACAAATTCAATTACTTCATTACCCAAACGTTCAGCAACAGGGATAAAGATTTCCTGAGTTTCGTTGCGTTTTTGGTATTCGTAGTTGCTCATTTCTTCAAAACGAGCCAAACGCGCTTTGGACTTGGCTTGGCGGCCTTTGGCATTTTGGCGCACCCATTCCAATTCCTGCTTCATCGCTTTCACGCGCGCAGCTTCGGATTTCGCCTCGTTTTCCAAACGTTTTTCTTTCTGCTCCAGCCAAGACGAGTAATTGCCTTTCCACGGAATACCGTGTCCGCGGTCGAGTTCCAAAATCCATTCGGCGGCGTTGTCGAGGAAGTAGCGGTCGTGCGTTACCGCAACCACGGTACCTGGGAAGCGTACCAAGAATTGCTCCAGCCATTCGACAGATTCCGCATCCAAGTGGTTGGTCGGCTCGTCAAGCAAAAGCATATCGGGCTTGCTCAATAAGAGTTTGCACAAAGCCACACGGCGTTTTTCACCGCCGGACAAATTACCGATTTTGGCATCCCAATCAGGCAGACGCAGCGCGTCGGCAGCGATGTCCAATTCGTGTTCCGCACCGCCGCCCGTGGACGAACCAGCCGCAATAATCGCTTCCAAGCGACCTTGTTCTTCCGCCAATGCGTCAAAATCCGCATCAGGATTGGCATACTCGGCATACACTTCTTCCAAGCGTTTTTGTGCAGCAGCTACTTCGCCCAAACCGCTTTCCACTTCCTCGCGCACGGTTTTCTCAGGATCAAGCTCAGGCTCTTGCGGCAGGTAGCCGATTTTAATGCCGCCCATCGGCACGGCTTCGCCCTCAAATTCTTTATCCACGCCCGCCATAATCCGCAGTACAGTAGATTTACCCGCACCGTTCAAACCGAGCAAACCGATTTTTGCACCGGGGAAAAATGAAAGGGAAATGTCTTTAATAATGGTTTTTTGCGGCGGCACAACCTTGCTCACGCGCAGCATAGAATAGACGTATTGTTGGGACATAGTTTTCTCGTTTCCGTCAAACAAATTTCAGACGGCCCATTTTAACCTATTGCCCAAATACTTGCTTGTTCAAATGCCGTCTGAAAATAGAAATAAGCATCAAAATATACACCGCGCCGAACCGATACCCTTATTGCCCGACGGTATCAATGCCAAACCGCAAAAAATTTGATTTAAGCCAGTTTATCCTTGAACTGGCATTGCCAATATCCGACGCGCTTCATAAAATGCACCTATATCCTTGAAAGTACGCACACAAACAATAACGACAGAGAACGCCACACCAAGGAACCTTTCAGATTTCTCAATAAAAATACTTTTTAAAAAAAGGATTTACCTCATGTCGGAAAATACGCAAAAAACAGCAAAACAAGGTTTGCCGTCACTGGCAAAAAGTACGATTTGGATGCTGAGCTTCGGCTATCTCGGCGTTCAGACGGCCTTTACCCTGCAAAGCTCACAAATGAGCCGAATTTTTCAAACTTTAGGCGCCGACCCGCACAATTTGGGCTGGTTTTTCATTCTGCCCCCATTGGCCGGTATGTTGGTTCAGCCAATTGTGGGCTACTACTCAGACCGCACTTGGATGCCGCGCCTGGGCGGCCGCCGTCTGCCCTATCTGCTTTACGGTACGCTGATTGCGGTCATCGTCATGATTCTGATGCCGAACTCGGGCAGCTTCGGTTTTGGCTACGCTTCCTTGGCAGCTTTGTCGTTTGGTGCGCTGATGATTGCGCTGTTGGACGTATCCTCCAATATGGCAATGCAGCCGTTTAAAATGATGGTCGGCGACATGGTCAACGAGGAGCAGAAAAGCTACGCCTACGGGATTCAAAGTTTCTTAGCGAATACGGGCGCGGTTGTGGCGGCGATTCTGCCGTTTGTGTTTGCGTATATCGGTTTGGCGAACACGGCCGAAAAAGGCGTCGTGCCGCAGACCGTGGTCGTAGCATTCTATGTGGGCGCAGCGTTGCTGATTATTACCAGTGCGTTCACCATCTTCAAAGTCAAAGAATACGATCCGGAAACCTACGCTCGCTATCACGGCATCGATGTCGCCGCGAATCAGGAAAAAGCCAACTGGTTCGAACTTTTGAAAACCGCGCCTAAAGCGTTTTGGACGGTGACTTTGGTGCAATTCTTCTGCTGGTTCGCCTTCCAATATATGTGGACTTACTCGGCAGGCGCGATTGCAGAAAACGTTTGGCAGACAACCGATGCCTCTTCCGTAGGCTACCAAGAAGCAGGCAACTGGTACGGCGTTTTGGCAGCAGTACAATCCATTGCTGCCGTTATCTGCTCGTTTATTCTGGCAAAAGTACCGAATAAATACCATAAAGCCGGTTATTTCGGTTGCTTGGCTTTGGGTGCGCTCGGTTTCTTCTCCGTTTTCTTCATCAGCAATCAATACGCGCTGGTGTTGTCTTATACCTTAATCGGTATTGCGTGGGCCGGTATCATTACCTATCCTTTGACGATTGTAACCAATGCCCTCTCCGGCAAACACATGGGTACTTATTTGGGTCTGTTTAACGGTTCTATCTGTATGCCTCAGATCGTCGCCTCTCTGCTGAGCTTTATCCTCTTTCCTATGCTGGGCAGCCATCAGGCAACCATGTTCTTGGTTGCAGGCGCAGTCTTGCTGCTTGGAGCCTTCTCAGTATGTCTGATTAAAGAGACCCACGGCGAATAATCCATCAATACCATCGGCAAAGGCCGTCTGAAACCTTTGCCGAACTTACAATTTTAATAACAGGAGCTTCATAAATGTATACAAGAATCATGGAAATCAGCCCTTGGACACTGCGTTCGGCAAAACTGGAAAAAGAACACAAACGGCTGCAAGAGAGCCTGACCAGCTTGGGCAACGGCTATATGGGCATGCGCGGCAGCTTTGAGGAAACCTACTCCGCCGACAGCCACTTGGGCACCTACATCGCCGGCGTGTGGTTCCCTGACAAAACCCGCGTCGGCTGGTGGAAAAACGGCTATCCTAAATATTTCGGCAAAGCCATCAACGCGCTCAATTTCAGCAAAGTCAAAATCTTTGTCGATGGACAAGAGGTGGACTTAGCGAAAAACGACGTTGCCGACTTCTCCGTCGAACTCGATATGCAGCACGGCGTGTTGCGCCGCTCGTTCACCGTATTCGGCGTGCGTTTCGATGTGTGCAAATTCCTGTCCGTCGCGCAAAAAGAGCTGGCGGTCATCCGCTGGGAAGCCGTATCCGTTGACGGCAAAACCCACCAAGTCCGCATCGATTCCATCATCGATGCCGACGTGAAAAACGAAGACTCCAACTACGAAGAAAAATTCTGGCAGGTATTAGACAAAGGCGTTTCAGACGACCGCTCCTACATTGCCACCCAAACCGTCGCCAATCCCTTCGGCGTAGAACAATTCATCGTCAACGCCGAGCAAACCTTCGCCGGCAGCTTCAAAGCCCTCGGCGGCAGCCAAACCGACTGGCAGGTCTCCAATTCTTTTGAAACCGAAGTCGGCGGTACGCCCGAAACCTTTGAAAAACGCGTGATTGTTACTACCAGCCGCGATTATCAAGGCTTGGAAGCCGTGAAAGCCGCAGGCCGCGCCTTGTCGGAAAAAATCGCAGGCGTTGCGTTTGAAACCTTGCTGGAGGCGCACAAAGCAGGCTGGCTGCACCGTTGGGAAATCGCCGACGTGGTCATCGAAGGCAACGACGAAGCGCAGCAGGGCATCCGCTTCAATCTGTTCCAACTGTTCTCCACCTACTACGGCGAAGACGCGCGACTGAACATCGGCCCCAAAGGCTTTACCGGCGAAAAATACGGCGGCGCAACCTATTGGGATACCGAAGCCTACGCCGTGCCGCTCTACCTCGCACTGGCTGAACCCGAAGTTACCCGCAACCTGCTGCAATACCGCCGCAACCAACTGCCGCAGGCGCAGCACAACGCGCGCGAACAGGGCTTGGCGGGCGCACTCTATCCGATGGTAACGTTTACGGGCATCGAGTGCCACAACGAATGGGAAATCACCTTCGAGGAAATCCACCGCAACGGCGCGATTCCTTACGCCATCTACAACTACACCAACTACACCGGCGACGAAAGCTATCTTGCCAAAGAAGGCTTGGAAGTCTTGGTCGAAGTGTCCCGCTTCTGGGCGGACCGCGTCCACTTCTCCAAACGCAACGGCAAATACATGATTCACGGCGTAACCGGCCCGAACGAATACGAAAACAACATCAACAACAACTGGTACACCAACACCCTCGCCGGATGGGTATTGGATTACACCCGTGAAGCCCTGGCGAAATACCCGCGCCCGGATTTGAACGTGAACGCCGCCGAGTTGGAAAAATGGGCGGACATCAGCGCGAATATGTACCGTCCGCATGACGAAGAACTCGGCGTATTCGTGCAGCACGACGGCTTCCTCGACAAAGACATCCGCCCAGTGTCCGCGCTTTCGCCCGATGATTTGCCGCTCAACCAGAAATGGTCGTGGGACAAAATCCTGCGTTCGCCCTTCATCAAACAGGCAGACGTCTTGCAAGGCATCTATTTCTTCGGCGACCGTTTCAACATGGACGAAAAACGCCGTAACTTCGACTTCTACGAACCGATGACCGTGCATGAAAGCTCGTTGTCACCTTGTATCCACTCCATCCTTGCCGCCGAACTGGGCAAAGAAGAAAAAGCCGTGGAAATGTACCAGCGCACCGCCCGCCTGGACTTGGACAACTACAACAACGACACCGAAGACGGCCTGCACATTACTTCCATGACCGGCTCGTGGCTCGCCATCGTCCAAGGTTTCGCCCAAATGAAAACCTGGGGCGGCAAACTCAGCTTTGTACCGTTCCTGCCGAGCGCTTGGACAGGCTATGCCTTCCACATCAACTACCGCGGCCGTCTGATTAAAGTCGCCGTCGGCAAAGAAAACGTCGTCTTCACCCTGCTCAAAGGCGAACCGCTCGATTTGCAGGTGTACGACAAAGACATCACGCTCAACGGCAGCCACTCCGTCGCGTTGGAAAAATAAGGAGGGCGCAAAATGACTTTTACCGCAGTGCTCTTTGACCTCGACGGCGTCATCACCGACACCGCCGAGTACCACTACCGCGCATGGAAAAAGCTCGCCGAAGAACTGGGCATCAGCATCGACCGCAAGTTTAACGAGCAGCTCAAAGGCGTATCGCGCGACGATTCGCTCAAACGCATCCTCGCGCACGGCGATAAAACCGTCAGCGAAGCCGAGTTCGCCGAACTGACCCGCCGTAAAAACAACAACTACGTCGAGATGATTCAGGCAGTCAAACCCGAAGACGTGTATCCCGGCATTTTACCCCTGCTGGAAGCATTGAGGGCAAACGGCAAAAAAATCGCCCTCGCGTCCGCCAGTAAAAACGGCCCGTTCCTGCTCGAACGCATGGGGCTGACCCACTTCTTCGACGCCATTGCCGACCCTGCCGCCGTCGCGCATTCCAAACCTGCCCCCGACATCTTCCTCGCCGCAGCCGAGGGTGTGGACGCAGACATCCGCCAATGCATCGGCATTGAAGACGCCGCCGCAGGTGTCGCCGCCATCAAAGCCGCCGGCGCCTTGCCTATCGGCGTGGGCAAAGCCGAAGACTTAGGCAGCGACATCGCGCTGGTGTCCGATACCGCCGAGCTGACCTACGCCTACTTGCAAAACGTGTGGGAACAGTCGGGCAGATAAAATTCTAAGGAAGTAAAAAGGCCGTCTGAAAAATATTTCAGACGGCCTAAGATCTTTCTAAAATCCCCTAAACTTCTACCAAGATACTTAGAGAATTTTGCAAAGCTCTTGTCGGTATTTCTAAAATGCAAGTACCCACAGCGAACGGGCTAACAAAAACACAGATAACCCCAGTGTAATACTATTAAAGCGAGTTGCTCTCATATTGCAGCAAATTAATAGTATACAAATCAAACAACCGATTTGTATAAACGGTATCAACAGTACACCACCAGCCAACATAAACGAGGATATGATCGCCAGGGGCAACAATACCCACCAGGCAGGGATGTCATACCATCGAGCTTTCTTACTTAGCGATTGAAACCGAATTTAATCTAGGATAACTTCTAATCTTTTCACATAAAAGCGCAAAAATTACTACTCTACAACTCTACCACTAAAAAAATTCATGTAGAGATTATATTTAAATCTAGCTCATCTTTGGATTTATTTGAATAAGCAATAATATTTATGTCATGTTTAAAATCCAATTCTTTGGTTATTAATGCAATTAAAAGCCAATTTATATTTAGAGGTGCCCTCCCTAGATAACTCTCTACAGATTGTTTTATATTTTTATTAGTACCAACCGACAGCAAACAAGGTAATAACCCATGTCCTTCTAACGTTGAAAAACTATAGCGATCAAGCCAATATTGTATGGAGCAATTTTCTATATAACTATAATGATAAAATTTTTCTAAGCTTGAAGATATCTCCGCTTTATTGGCAGAATTAATACTTATACTTCTTCCAATATAATTTTTAACAGGAAATTTATTTTTCTTACTCCAACTTTCATTCGAAAAAATAAACCATGTGATATTCTCAGTAAAATTTTCCTCAGAATTAGAATGGCCATTAATCGCAGGTGAAAAAAACACATGCAAACCATCATTCATATTTTCTATCCAATCATCAAGAATATTTTCATTATTCTCTTGGATCAATAAAAAATCATTTCTAATAATATTCTGAAATAAATTAGCTGTCTTTTTAAAAGAATCGAAACATTCGATTCTATATTGATAATTATCACTATCAATATAGAATCGAATGTTTGTCAATAAGGTCCCTTTTAATAATTCATCCAATGCCTCTAAACATTCCCATATTGCTTGCTCAAAAGCCTCTTTCGGTAAGTGAAATGCTTCATTATGAAACGTTTTTCCAGTACCATCCAGCATACCATCAATTAAAATTTCTTGAGGTAAATAAACTGCTTTCTCCAACAATGCAATTTTTTTATTTGCCCATTGTTTCCATCTATCTTCAATGTGTCTTTTCTCTTCTGCCCATGCTTTTGTTTGATATTGTTTATGCACTCTTATAGAAAGAATGAAAATACCAACAATTAATATCGGTAAACATAAGTAAAAGATTTTCTGTATCAACGTAGAACTTTTTGTGACCCATAACAATATACCTACCACAACATATAACATTATGAGAGTAAGCAAACAATACCACTTATATATAGGTCTGAAAACCTCTTCTGCTTCAGGAATATCGGGAATATTCCATTTCATGATATATCCTTTCTCTATCTATCAATACTGTCTGAAGATGATTTTGGACAGATCAGCACTACACGAGGCATCAACCTTCGTGTATTTTTCTAAATGGCAATCCATTTTTTGTCCTCAGTTCATATCCAAGTTCGTCTTTTGCAGACCAATGAATATACTTGTAACGGATTTTCCGTACCTGTTCCGGTGAGTAATACTTACTCAGTTCAAAATTGTAACTTTGTCCCCAGGCACCTTTGGATACCTTCTGTATCTTGTAAGGCAATTCGTTAAGCAGTTCAATGATTTCCGGAAAATTAGATCTCTCTCTATTCTTTGTTATATCCCGATCAAATGCAATGCTCTTGTCGCTGCAGTGTGTTTCTACGACTAAACGCATAATCTTGAATGCAACGCGTGCATAATCGTTGGGTATTATATGTTTCCGTGTTGCAGTCATCGTCTCTGGAGTTTCGATTGCCCCCATATCAGTTTGGTAGGTTCTACTTTTTAACCAATTAATATCATTTTCTTTAAAGAATCCTTGATTTTGAAACCAATTTTTCATACCTGGAACATTTTCTCTTACAGGAAAAGATTTCTGCACTGCAGAAGCATAGCTTCCGCCCACATCGGCATGTGCGCCACTAATGGCAACCTCCATTCCAAAACCATGACGTATGGCACTGTTTATGTTCGTCAACGAGAAATATAAACGATACTCGTCTGCAGCTGTCAAATGAAAAACTTTGCTTGCGTAACCGCGTTCAAAATTGAGATGTAAGTCCTTTACGTCATCATCAAATGCTCTTGTGAGCTCTGGATCAACGGAACCTACTGCTGAGTATGACGATACAGTATCGAATAAACCAACAAAATTAACAATTATTCTTTCCCTTGTCAGATTCCAACCGATAAATGATCTGGGTTGTGTCTTTACTGTATGTACAAAATGCCTAGCAGCTGCGGCACCTCTGCTAAAGCCAAATACATTCAGCACCAAAATAGTTGGAATCCTATCACCTAAATCATCACTGACCATAGTCTGAATTTTCTCAAAGGATTGTCGTACGCGGCTTGTTATACCGGTTGGACCACTGCCGTAAGCAAATCCCATCGTCGAATCTGTATTATATTTTTTTTCTTCTAACGGTTTACCCTTCATTTTCAAATATCTGTTGCGGCGTTCTAACGCATTGATATCATCTGCCCCTGTACCTATCCCTTCTATATACGCCCAGCCTACATTAGTTACCTGTTTTCTTGCCTGGTACAGATACGACACATTGGAATGGTCATTGAAATAGCTTTCATATGAACTAGCTGTTTCTTTACCCTTATACATTTGAGGATTTTTCTTCCTATGCTCAATGTTGTATAGATTATTTTTTGTACCGTCAAAAAATACGTTTATCGTAAAAGTATCAACATAAACCTTCTTTTTAGACCCAGTTTCACCATTGGTTGTGGCTTTATTACCTTTTAACTTGTTATTGCTTTGAGGATCCTTTCCACTGATGGCTATTTTTTCCATACTCATAATAGTTCCTTAGTAATAAGCGGTCTTACTGATTTTGTAACGTTGATGAATCTTAGCATCAGGTAATACAAATTGTTGTCCATCTTTTTGAAGATATGCTTCGGTTAATTCAAAATGATCATCAAATTTCAATTTCAACGTGGCAAACTGATTTATTGAAGGTGTACTAATATTCTGCACGCGAGTCCTTCCAGGAAACGCCTGTTGAAATGTTCTATACAGCCTATTCAGCCGAATATCGTCGTATATGATTTTATAATCATTCTGTTCTTGTTCTTCAGTCTTAAATGGATGCAATCTGATGCCCCACCGATTACCCGTTTCTTTGTCTATTAACCATATCCTGATGTACGTCGGAATTGCCTTCATTGCCTTCTTCTCTTCTTCTATCCTCTCCTTACCGATGGCCGTCCAGCGCTCCGTATTAGCGAATTCCATATAATATTCGCCGTTCCATTCTCCTCCATCCACTTCAACTTCCAAATTCCATGGATATTTTGTTTGCATTTGTTTATACCATTCTGCACTGACCTTTTTGGATCCAGCTATATAAGTGTGATAGAAATCGGGGTGTTCTTTACGTACTCTATCTAAGTATTCAGCCCTTCTTTTAGGGTCATGATAAGACTCAACATCGTAATACCACATTTCATTAAAGTGGTGTTTAGCAGCCTCTTCCAAAGAAGGTACAATTTCTCTTGCTTGCCAGGACATTAATTCCTTATGAATAAAAGTGCTGGTCAAATTCAACGTAACCCAACCACCAGGAGCAACAGCTAATTCAAAATTATTGGGAGATTCATATCGCGGAGTTTCAGTATCCTCTACTGCATTATTAAATACCCTATAACTTTTTGCCATCATAGGACGTATCTTGTCTGTAGGAAGAGCTTCGTCCAGCTGATAAAATTTATTTTCAAACCGGGATAAATAGGTAAAAGTTAACCTTTCGGGAAGTAAATCAAACTCTGCCGTTCTTCCTAAGTATCCTCCTCGACCCCAGATAGAGCCTGTACCAAAGAAGTTTCGCAAGACCGTTCCGTTCTGCAAATAAAAATCAGAACTGTACTTATTAGATACGTCTACCGCATATGCTCCCAACGTCAAATATGAAGAATTTTCCGGTGTGGCGTTAACCAATATAGCCTCCGCCATCTTAACACCCCAAACCATGCCTTTTCCCTGTTCGGAATTGCCGTTGCCTTCAATCATTCTGTTTAATCCTATGTTTGCCAATACAATACTCAGATAGCCCGCTGCTACCATGCCTAACAGTAAATTTGTTTTCCTGTGTTTCATTCAGACGGCCTTTTTACTATCTTATTGATTCCAATAAAGATACGAATTAATGATATCAACCCAGTATCCGTAAATTACCCAGCCATTGAGCAGAATGAAAACAACTGCATAATATTTCCAATGACGGTTTTGATACATTCTAATGATACAGTAGGCATTAACAACCAGAAAAAAAATATATCTGCCGATCTCCTCCCACAACACCTGAAACGCTAATACCCAATATCCCATATCCAATATTCCTATATCATTTAAATTTCTCTAGATTCTTCATCGTCAGATTCAAAAACCATCCCCTCCAGTTTACTTCCTGAATATACCCTGAATGCCTCCCCTTTTTCATTGGTTACGCCTCGATAAATTTCACCGTTTGCCATAGTAATTTTATAAGCAAAATTAGGGATAGGCATACCCGTACGTTCATCTTTTAATACAAACATTTCGTCATTGCCTGGATTAGGGATAGCCAGAGGATAGTCCTCAGAATGATTGGCTGTTACATGGAATGGGGCTCTGAATCGCAACATTTTTGGACCGCCAATTTCAACCTCCCCATTTTTAATTCGAATGTAAGCCCCCTGGCTAACTAACAAAATTCCTTTATCTGATGCAATCGTAATTTCACCTTCTGTACTGGTTAAGGCCGAATTTTTTCGAGCATTAATCTGCAATTCACCATTTTGTGCCTGAATAGCCACTTTACCTTTATTCGCTTGTATTTTCATTCCACTATTTTGGGCAAACAGATTAAGACTATCTGCGGCATGAACAGTAAAATTTTTTCCTGAAGTTATGCCTGTATCTTGTCCACTAACCAAATTAATAAACTCTTTTGCTGTATGAATTTGGCTTTTCAAAGTTGCACTAGCAATACCATTTGGAGCAGATTGGATAATCCTTGCTTGTTTTAATTCTTTAAGGCTATTTTCCAGTTGCTCCCTCTGTATCTTAATTTCTGCCAATTCATTTTGTGCACTTTGCGCAGCTTCATCCAGGCTTTGAGCTAATCCTAACATTTCCTCTAGAACACTTATAGCCTCATGCATATTTAATACTTTATCAGATGGACTCTTACCGTCTGCACTGATTAATATACCATTGCCCGCCCGTACTGCACCCCAACCGTCGGTTC
>NZ_KV820418.1:0-430 GCF_001815375.1 Neisseria sp. HMSC065C04 | reverse complement strand
AAAAGACACCGGCGTTTGAATCAACCAGTGCACCGGGATAGTCAAACCCGTGCTCTTCTGCAGAAAAAGTATATTACGCAACCATGTGCGCAAAGTGGTCGCAATATCGGTATTTTCCGCAGGGGAAAGCCACAGCTCCAGACTCACAGAAACATACTTATGGGCTGTATTTTCAAGCAAATTGGAAACGACCGGATGCAGATTTTCCGAACCCGACATATTGATATAGACGGTGTCATTTACCCTCTCCACCAACTTTCTCGGCACAGAAGAGTCATGCAGACGAATGGTATAGCAACCCAAATCTCCGTTGGGATCCAATTCTTCTGCGATTTTCTTCCAAAAATCCGTATTGATTTGTTCGCGTTTTTTCTTTAGATAAAAACGCCAATAATAAAAGGCCGTCCCAACGGACAATGCCCAAGCACAA
>NZ_KV820417.1:0-1881 GCF_001815375.1 Neisseria sp. HMSC065C04 | reverse complement strand
GTATCCAAGGGGGAATTAAGGGGGTATTTGAGTAGAATCAGTGGATATTTGAAACAAAAGCAGCCGAAAATCTGTGTTTAGGTTTTGGCTGTCGTGTGAAGGGCTTTTTTGCAAAGGTCTCAAACAGTCTTGCCGCCGAAATCATCATTACTTCTTCGGACAAGCAGTTCAGCGTCAAAAAAGTCTGCAACCACAAAACCCAAGAATGCTCTTTCTTTGCAGGCAAAAAAACCATCGAGAAAAATCTCTCCGAAGACAGGATAAGCCATGAATGGCTTGGCAATACCTTTGCATTAAGGACTAGCTTCGGGTTGTATGATTCACATATCACCTTCGCCGACCGCACGCACAAGCCCATATGCTTTCTTCTGTCATCGCCACCGACAGCAAAACGAAATGCGTCGTGACCGCAGATAATAAAGGTGTGTCTTTCTATTCGTTATTTCATGAAAACCGGTCAAACTCATTGCCATAAACGACAAAAAATTCGGTTTCACCCAAGATGTTGCCTTATTGGAATCTGTCGTCGAGGCAGAATTCAAAGGCAAGAAAGTCCACATGACGTATATAAACAAAGCCGAACGCAATGTCTCGGTCGTTTTAGACAATTTGTGTGTGAAATGATGTGCCTGGTTGGATGAACAAGGTTTCGAGTTTTTATGTAAAGGTCTTAAGTCTCTAAAAGGATCTTAGTAAGGAGAAAAAATTTCAGATTCTTATAATTTAGATTTGGATGATCTTATAACTATGCCTTATTAAGACTCAATAGCAGATCTCTAAATGCATTCGGATCTTTAATAAATGTCATTTCACCTGATTGAGGAAAATGGAAATCCAGTAGGCGGGACACCCAGAAACGGATACATCCGGCTCTTTGTGCAGTAGGGAAATATGCGCGTTCTTCATCAGATAAAGGACGCACACTTTCATAGCCATGGATAAAAGCATCATAAAGAGCAGGGTCTAATTTATTATCGGCTGTCCGCGCCCAGTCATTAACTGCAATGGCCAAGTCGTACATGAAATTACCGTTACACGCATAATAGAAATCGATAAAGCCGGAAACTTCATCTCCATTAAGCAATACGTTGTCCTTAAATAAATCAGCATGGATAATACCGGAAGGCAAATGCTCTCCTAGGTTTTCATCTAAAGCTTCAATTTCAGATTGAAGCAGTGCGGCATCCTCGGAATCTAAAACAGGTAGCAATTGAGTGCAGGCATTATGCCACCAGTCATCATAACGAGGATTTTTCATTTTTAAAGGGAAGTCTTGGCCGACTAAATGCATTTTAGCCAGCATAGCACCAGTATGGAAGCATTGAGCTTCAGTTGGCCATCCAGTATCAGAACCATTCAAACAAGTAACCAAACAAGCCGGTTTTCCGGCCAAAATAGAATGCAGTCCGCCATCTTTACGAGTAATCGGAGCGGCGCAGGCAACACCATTCAGACTCAAATGCTGGTTTAGTTCTAGAAAGAAAGGCAGTTCTTCTGATTTCAAAACCTCAAAAACAGTCAATACATAACGACCGGTTGAAGTAGTCAAGAAATAATTACTATTAGTAATTCCTTGAGCAATCCCCTGCAAAGAAACAAAATCTCCCAAATCATATTGCAGAAGGAAGTCACGCATTTGAGCGTCGGAAACACTGGTATAGACAGACATAGCAAACTCGAGGCTAATTTAAAGAATTAAAAAACATCATACCAAAAAATAAGCAGCAACAATATAAATTAAAGCACGGGTTAAATTCAAAAGGCCGTCTGAAAGAGCATTTCAGACGGCCTTTGTTTTGTATTTTTTGTATATTTGGAGAGTGTAGAAAGGTTGTTGGAGTTTTTTATAAAATAAAAACCCTGTTAAAACAGGGCGGTGAT
>NZ_KV820416.1:973-2236 GCF_001815375.1 Neisseria sp. HMSC065C04 | reverse complement strand
TGGGAATTTAGGGGATTTTGGGGAATTTTGCAAAAGTCTCAGGCCGTCTGAAGCATCAAATGATGTTTCAGACGGCCTTTTGAATTACAACAGACTGCTAAAGATATATTCATTTATCTTTGGCTACTGTCCTGATTAATTCATCAAATAAATTCAAAACATAATCCAAGCATAAAAAAATGCGGCCTAAATAGGCCGCATTTACTTTGCTTTGTCTTTTCAGACGGCCTTTTCAGGCCGTCTGAAAGTCAGATTACCATTGGTAACCAACTGCTGCGGTAGCACCGAAGTGACCACGTGAGTTGCCGGAAGCAGTACCTTTGATGATCCAGTTACCACCATCGGAGATGCTAGAGAAGCCGACAGCGTAACCGGTTTCACCGCGGTAGTGACCGCCACCGATAGCCAACATGCTCTTACCTGGCAAGTAAGCTTGTGGCAGACCGGCAGTAGCCAAGGCTTGAGCCACACCTGCGCGGGCGTTGTTGTCAACCTTGTTCACATTGCTGTTCACATCGCCGAATTTTTGGTTCAGCTGGTCAACGTTAACCGCATCGGTACCGTTCTTACCTGGAGCAACATTTTTAATAGTAGTGTTGCCGGCATCGATACCACCTTGGTTGATGGTTACAGGACCTGCTTTCAGTTCGTTAGTAGTAACACTGTTAACGGTCAGATCAGGGTTCAAGCTGACTTTCAGTGCATCGCCGTCTTTCTTAACGAAGATGTTTTGAACTTCTTTCTCTGAAGTCTTACCGGTTGCTTTGTCGAATACTTGAACTTTAGTACCCGCATCACCTTTAATCTGAATAGTGTTATTCAGTTTTTTGGAGATAGAACCGTCAGTAGTACCAGTCTCGTCAACCAGACCGAAGGTGCCGTCAGCATCTTTACCATCTTTACCGTCTTTACCATCTTTCACGGTTGCAGTAGTAGTAGAGATGACTTTACCGTCTTTATCGAAGTTGTTGATAGTGATAGTAGAAGTACCTTTTGCTTCATCACGCTCAACTTTACCTTCAGCAGACTTACCGTTTTCACCGGTATCACCTTTAGCACCAGTATCACCTTTAGCACCGTCTTTAACAACAGTAGTAGTAGTGTTACCGTTACCATCTTTGATGGTTACAGTGTGAGTACCGTCACCGTTGTCTTTAACTTCAGCTTCAGCATTCTTACCGTCTGCACCAGTAGCACCGGTTGCACCATCTTTAACGACAGTAGTAGTAGTGTTACCGTTACCGTCTTTGATGGTTACAGTGT
>NZ_KV820416.1:673-873 GCF_001815375.1 Neisseria sp. HMSC065C04 | reverse complement strand
CAGTGTGAGTACCGTCACCGTTGTCTTTAACTTCGGCTTCGGCATTCTTACCATCTGCACCGGTATCACCTTTAGCGCCAGTTGCACCGTCTTTAACGATAGTAGTAGTGGTGTTACCTTCGCCATCGGTGATGGTTACAGTGTGAGTGCCGTTGCCATTGTCTTTAACTTCAGCTTTAGCATTCTTACCGTCTGCACCG
>NZ_KV820416.1:0-573 GCF_001815375.1 Neisseria sp. HMSC065C04 | reverse complement strand
CGTCTGCACCGGTATCACCTTTGGCACCAGCAGCACCAGTTGCACCATCTTTAACGATGGTAGTAGTGGTGTTACCTTCGCCATCAGTGATGGTTACAGTGTGAGTACCATTGCCGTTGTCTTTAACTTCAGCTTTGGCATTCTTACCGTCTACACCGTCTTTAACGATAGTGGTTGTGGTTTTACCTTCGCCATCAGTGATGGTTACGGTATGAGTACCGTTGCCGTTGTCTTTAACGTCAGCTTTAGCGTTCTTACCGTCTGCACCGGTATCACCTTTGGCACCAGCAGCGCCAGTTGCACCGTCTTTAACGATGGTAGTAGTGGTATTACCGTTACCGTCTTTGATAGTTACAGTGTGAGTACCGTCACCATTGTCTTTAACTTCGGCTTCAGCGTTCTTACCGTCTTTAACGATAGTGGTAGTAGTTTTACCGTCACCGTCAACGATGGTCACTGTATGAGTACCGTCGCCATTGTCTTTAACATCGGCCTTGGCATTCTTACCATCGGCACCAGTTGCACCAGCATTACCAGCTTCACCTTTAGCACCAGTTGCACCGTCTTTAACGA
>NZ_KV820415.1:57216-67004 GCF_001815375.1 Neisseria sp. HMSC065C04 | reverse complement strand
ACCGATGAAGAAACCCAAAGGGGCCGTCTGAAAGACGCCCTTAAAGACCTGAAAGAGGCAGGTTTAATCCAAACCGCCCCGGCCGGTATCGCTACCGCAACCGAGCAAAGCCAACTGCACACCGCCGGTGAAAACATCCATCTCGTCAGCGGCAACCATACCGACATTACCGCCGGCCAAAGCCTGACCGCCCATGCGGCAGAGAGTCTCAACCTGTTTGCGCAAAGCAGCGGTATCAAAGTGCAGGCCAATCAGGGCAAAGTGGAAGTGCAGGCACAGAATGACGAATTGCAGCTGAATGCCTTAAAGGATGCAACGTTAACCAGCAGCGCAGGGAAAATCACCATTGCTGCGAAGGAAGAGATTCTGATTACCTGCAAGGGGGCGTATATCAAACTGAGCAATGGGGAAGTGGAGATCGGAAGTCCGAAGGTGGTAAGGGTGAGGGCGCCGTTGGTGGTGAATGGGACCAATCAGATTAATCATTTTATACCGAATATAAATCAAAAAGCCTCAACCTGGCTGGCATTTCAGTATCTGGATGGTAACAAACAGCCTATACCATTTGTGAAATACAAGGCTTATTTTGAAACAGGGGAAATAATAAAAGGTACGACCGATAAAAATGGTTTTTATGAAATAAGTAATCCACCATCAGATATCGTAAAACTCGTTATGGATGAAGACCCGCTTAAACCGAAGCAAGAAAAACTTCAGGACTTTTTGGTACAAGTTAAAGGAGAATTGAAGTGAGTAACCAATCATGGTGGGAGAAAGTCAACACCTTTTATAAGGAAGCTTATAATCATTTTGCAGATGCCGTTTCACAAGGTACCAAATGGATTAGAGAAGTTACTGCAGATTCAATTGATTGGATATGGGGAACACTCCAAGGCGGTTGGAATCAAAATATGCGAGCGGATCAAATTGTTGCTGATGCTATGCTTAGCTTTGTTCCAATTTTGGGTGTAGTAATAGATATACGGGATTTATTAGCCTGTATTTATTCATTAAATCAGCAAAGTAAAAACAGCGAAGAACAAACTTATAAATGGATGGAATTGGCATTAACTCTTATCGGATGTGTTCCAGTAGGAGGAGATTTAGCCAAGCCTGTCATGAAGATTGTTCTCAAACAAATTCGTCGTTTTGGACTGAATAATCTCCCACAGGCTGTCAAATCAAGCATCGAACCTATCAGGCAACTGATGAATAATGAAAAGTTTGTGAAAGTTGTTGGGCGGAAAAATATTGATGATGTTTATAAAAAACTGCAGATTTTTGTCGTCGGCAAGCAGCTGGATTAAAACTTGATCCGATCTTGAAAAAATGGCGGGAGCTAAATAAAGACTTAGCAGATGTCCTGAATTCATATAGTCATTTAATGCCAGATGATATTAAGAAAAAATTAGTAGGGCTATTGAATAGTTCACAAAACTGGCTAGATATTGCACCGAGGCATTTAGTCCCAGCCTTTGCAGATACCGGAAGAGTTTTAAATCATATTGCAGATAGTTTACATAGCCCTTCCAAAATGCAGGTTGCAAAAGTCAACAAAAATACGCCCGTGCAACTTGGAAATAATAAGCCGCTAACAGTGGTAAGAAGGGCAGATAAACGTAAAATCGGCTGTTTCAAACCTGGCAAGAAAAAAATCGAACAGGCAAAACGTAAAGGTGATCAGGAATATCAGAAATTCGAGAAGGAGTATTACCGTCAATTAAAAGACCAGGAAAAAGGTTTAAATGGCCTAACGATTGATGAATATCTGGCAGGAAGGGAAGCTTATAAAAATAATGGACGTGGAGCGGGAGTGTCTCAAGCGGCTACAAGAAATAGTTATCAGAATAAGATATCGACATCTCTCAGCGAATCATATCAAAAACAGGGGAAGTCCCAAAGAGAAGCCAAAACACTTGCCAATGAAAGGACCAAGGCAATTATGAAAGAGCTGGATGCACTTCATAATCCTGATATGATTGTCGGAGGTAAAGATGACACTGGTCGTTTAGGCCGTGGCGATATCAATCGATCTATTGGCGGAAACTGGAATCAAAAAGCTCCGGATAGTAGGGAGGCCGGAGACTACAGAACCCGCTTGAAGCAGCTTGATGATTACGCCAATGAAATGAAAACAAAGTATGGTGGAAATGCCAATATGAATGCAGAATTTAACCGTTGTCCGACATAAAAGGAGTAAACATATGAATCTATTCAAACAAACCGAAGGATCAGAAATTTTTCTTGAAGAATTTGGAATGCCATTTGCTTCCACGCCGGTTTCAGCTGAAACCTTGGCCAAATATCGCGGTAAATTACCTGACCGTTTACTGGAATATTGGCAGGAATTTGGTTTCTGCGGATTTAAGGACGGAATATTTTGGCTGACCAATCCGGAAGACTACGAGGACATTCTGGCAGAATGGTTGCCGGAAGATGAGTTGAAAAAGAAAAAACATTATGTGATTGCCCGTTCAGGATTTGGGGAGCTGTTTGTATGGAACAGCAATTTAGGAACCCAATATGAGCTTGATCCAATTAGGGGGTGGATATTTAAAAGGGATACTGATTTCAGCGATTGGATTCGGGACGGGAGGGACGGAGAAGTGATTGATGGTTTCTTCGGTTTTCAGGAATATAATAAGTTGGATACGCAAGACAATGATGGCAATCCGCTCTTTCAACGCTGTGTCGAATTATGGGGTCCGCTGGCAGAAAATGAGATGTTCACCTTTGCGCCGTATCCTTTTATCAGCGGCAGTATGACGCTGGATGCAATTCGCAAGGCAGATTTATTCATTAATTTTGACATTGTACGGCAAATGAAAGAACCGGAGATTTTAACAACAAGGGATTTGTTGAGAAAAGGCTGGGGCATTTGATAAAAGGTTCGTCTGAAAAACCTTTCAGACGGCCTTTTCCAATAACGGTTGTTTTGTTTATATGGCTAAGCAGCTGGATGATTACGCCAATGAAATGAAGAAAAAGCATGGGGGAAATGCCAATATGAATGCTGAATTTAGCCGTTGTCCAACATAGAAGGAGTAAACATATGAATATATTCAAACATACCGAAGACTCAGAATATTTTTTTGAAAATTTCGGAATGCCATTTGCTTCCACGCCGGTTTCAGCTGAAACCTTGGCCAAATATCGCGGTAAATTACCTGACCGTTTACTGGAATATTGGCAGGAATTTGGTTTCTGCGGATTTAAGGACGGAATATTTTGGCTGACCAATCCGGAAGACTACGAGGACATTCTGGCAGAATGGTTGCCGGAAGATGAGTTGAAAAAGAACTCCCATTATGTGATTGCCCGTTCAGGATTTGGGGATCTGTTTGTATGGAACAGTGAATTAGGGAACGAATATGAGATTAGTAGTCTATGGGGGTGGATACTCAAAAGAGATATTCATTTCAGTGATTGGATCCGGGATGGAAGAGCTGATGAGGTTATCGATATTTTTATAGGATCAAATAGATACGAAGAGTTGGATACACAAGACAATGATGGCAATCCGCTTTTTCAACGCTGCGTCGAATTATGGGGTCCGCTGGCAGAAAATGAGATGTTCACCTTTGCGCCGTATCCTTTTATCAGCGACAGCAAGACATTGGATGCAATTCGTAAGGCAGATTTATTTATTAATTTTGATATTGTAAGGCAAATGAAAGAACCGGAGATTTTAACGACAAGGGATTTGTTGAGAAAGGGCTGGGGGATATAAACAAAAAGGCCGTCTGAAAAATTTCAGATGGTCTTTTTATATTTGAATTCTGTAAGTGATTGTACAACTAGAAGAAACAGGACTTAGCAGGCTAAAATACTAGTATTATGAATTTAACATAATATAAATTATGTAGTTTTTCCCTATACCTAACAATCGCCGTTGTTTATTCCTGTTTGTTAACTATTAGTTAATCTTAAAAGATTCCGTATAGTACTCCAATTTTTAGTATAAAATCAATAGGTTTTAAGAGAAATTTGGCAGCTTAATCTTGCTGTAACTCTACCACTTAATTATTGGTTAGTGGAATAGGGTAGAGAGCAGGGAGCCTAGTACGATACCAAGTACCTTCAACTTGCAGACGGTCACTCTATCACTGATAGCAGGTGTAATGAAATAGGGCGGGGAGCTATATTTTTGATGAACAAAAACAAGCCCAATCTTATACGATGTTAAAATCGATTGTGGATAAGCAATCGTGATAAAAACATGGCGAGATCATCTCGCCATGTTTTATGCCTAAACCATTTTCGACAACAAAATCTCCTTCAACTTGTTATACACCCACACCACTCGCTCGGCAACAATCGTTTGATATGGTCGATATAAATAAAGCTGCCATTTTTGCTTTTCAATTTCAGGGAAGAGTTCCACCAATCGACCGTTTTTCAAATAGGGATCACAAACGCTGTTTATAAGATAAGAGCAAGAGCGTCCAGCTAGCGCCGATTGCAGTTTGCTTTGCACAGATGTATAGACTGAGACCTTTGCAAAATTCCTTTTCCCCCGACAGTCGAAACCTAAACACAGGTTTTCGGCTGTTTTTGTTTCAAATATCCACTGATTCTACTCAAATACCCCCTTAATCCTCCCCGGACACCCGATAATCAGGCACCCGGGCCGCCTTTTAGGAGGCAACAGGCGCACTTAGCCTGTTGGCGACTTTCAACAGGTTCAAACACATCGCCTTCAGATGGCTTTGCGCACTCACTTTGAGCAGACCAAAATAGGCTGCCCGCGTATAGCGGAATTTACGGTGTAACGTACCGAAGCTTTGTTCGACCACATAACGGGTCTTCGACAAATATCGTTTACGCTTCGTTTGAGCTTCCGCCAGCGGACGGTTGCGGCAGGCTTTTCGCATTATGTGGGGAAAATTAGATGGAAATTATTGGTGTGGGTAAGGGTGGGAAGGGTTTACCTGTTGAGGCCGTCTGAAAAGTATAGGCTGCTTTTTGGGTTTTCAGACGACCTCCAAAGCAGCCTGTACTCAGGTATTTTGGATTGACTAACGCGATCTATCTGCCAAATACTTTCCGCCAGGCATTCGGATTGATTTTAAACTTGGCTTTGAACTGCAAACGTAGGTTTGCCGCGCTGCCGAAGCCGCTTTGTTCGTATCGGTAAATCCGTATTTTCCAACAAATCCTGTACCTACCATAGCCGCTCTGTGGTGAGCCACTCACCGAAATTCATACCTGTGGCTTGAGAAAAATGGCGGATAAGGGTTCGGCGGGAAACGGTTAATTTGTTTTTACGCCCAAGCGGTTCAGCGCGTCAATGGCAGGTTGGGAAACATGGTCGCCGCGTGCTGCGGATTTTTGATACCAGCGCACGGCTTGGGTCATGTCTTTTGCCGTGCCAATGCCGTTTTCGTAACAATAGCCCAGCCAGTATTGCCCCGTGATGGCGCCCGCTTCGGCTGCCTGCGTGAAGTAGGCGAAAGCGGTTTGCGCATTTTGGGCGACGCCTTCGCCGTTCAGATACATCAGACCCAGATAACGCGGCGCTTTCATATGCCCCGCCTGCTGCGCCTGCTCAAAATAGCGTTTGGCGTGTCGGTAATCATGCTTCTGATACAGGGCGATGCCTTCGTCCAGCAGGGCTTTTGCCTGTTCGTTTTGATGCGGAACGGCGGAGCATGCGGCGAGAAGGGCGGAGATAGTAAGCGCCGATAGTTTGGATTTCATGGGCGTTGCTTTAAGAGTGGGGGAAAGGATAGTTTAGGAATATCATGCGGTTACAGCAAGCGACAAGTGCAGGCTGCTTTTTATTTTTCAGGTAGCCTTCATTCTGCTGCGCAAAAACTCAATAAAACACTTCGTTTTTGCCGGCAGGAGTCGAGTGGCGGTCAGGGCGTAAACGGGGACGCTTTGACCGTGCCAGTCAGGTAGTATCCTTTTCAGACGGCCTTCTGTTTCGTATTTTTCTGCTGCCATCGCCGGTATAAAGGCTACGCCCAAGCCGTGAACCGCCATACGGGCGAGCATGCCGATGCTATTTACCGCATAGTGCGATTCGGCAGTGGTTTGCACTGTTTCATCCATTGTGTTTACCAATGTCCAGCTAGAGGCCGTCTGAAAACGCAGACAATCGGCAGCACACAAATCATATGGGGTTTGCGGTTCGCCGTGTTTAGCTAGATAACTTGGCGAAGCGTAGAGATAGCGTTCGGCGTGCATGAGAACTGTCGCAATATAGCCGGAATCCGGCTGTTCGCCCGTCCTGATGACCAAATCGAACGGCTCACCAATCAAATTGACTTTACGCGGCGTAACATCCATTTCCAGCTTGATTTCAGGGTATTGTGCGGCAAAATCAGGGAGTAGGGGTGCAAGAAATTCATAAGAAAAATCAACGGGGAGCGACACACGCAGCACGCCGTACGGACGCACCAGCATCCCGCTTAGCTCGTCATGAATCCGTCGCGCTTCCTCCATAATAGGCTTGACCCGCTCGAAATAACGCCTACCGGCTTCGGTCAGCTCAACCCGCCGGGTCGTGCGGTTCAAAAGCTGTAAACCCAGCTGCTTTTCCAATTCGCCGACTCTGCGTGATAACGTTGATTGCGGCATCCCCAGTTTCGCGGCTGCTTTGCTAAATCCCTTGGCTTCCGCCACTTCGGCAAATAACGCCATTTCGTTTAAATAATCCATTGATAGTTGTCCATTGCTGATTTCAGGTAACCTATTATAGTCAAAAATGGATAAGTATTATCCAATAAACTATATTTATTCGAAAAATAATTTTCTCTACAATACGTTCCATCAACAACACAACAGCAAAGGACAAACATTATGAAACTGCTTACCCCGTTCAAACTCGGCAACCTTGAACTGAAAAACCGCATGGTGATGGCGGCTATGACCCGCAGCCGCAGCTTTTCAGATGGTATGGCAACCGATTTGATGGCCGAATATTACGCGCAGCGTGCGTCCGCCGGACTGATTTTGTCCGAAGCCATCAATATTTCCGCCGATGCGGTCGGCAGCCCGTTCACACCCGGCCTGTACACCGCCGCACAGGTGGAAAGCTGGAAAAAAGTAACCGATGCGGTACATGCCCAAGGCGGCGTGATTTTCGCCCAGCTATGGCATACCGGCCGCGTCGCGCACTCGGTGGACAGAAACGGCGCGCTGCCTGTTGCGCCGTCTGCCATCAAAATTGAAGGCATGCAGCATTTCACATCACAGGGCGCAAAAGACTTTGAAATTCCGCGCGAAATGACCGCTGCCGACATCCGCCAAACCATAGACGATTATGTGCAAGCGGCCAAAAACGCCATTGCCGCAGGATTTGACGGTGTGGAACTGCACGCCGCCAACGGCTACCTGCCGCAGCAGTTTTTATCCGATTCCGCCAATCTGCGGACAGATGAATACGGCGGCAGCATCGAAAACAAAGCACGTTTCACGTTGGACGTCATGCGCGCGCTGATTGACGCGGTGGGCGGCGGCAAAGTCGGCATCAAAATCAGCCCGCTGCACCCTTACGCCGGTATCGCGTTCGATGACCCATCTGCAACGTACACCTATTTAATCAACGAGTTAAACAAACTGGATTTTGCTTTTGTCGAACTGATGAAGCGCAGCCCTATGTTCCCGCTGCTGCCGCATTATCCGGCGGACGACGAAATCGAACGCTTCGGTAAACTCGTCAAACATACTTTAATCGCGGGAACGGCTTACACCCGCGACACAGGCGAGGCGGAACTGGAAAAAGGCATTGCAGACCTGATTGCCTACGGTTCGACATTTCTGGCCAATCCCGACCTGCCACGCCGCTTTGAGCTGGGTGCAGAACTGAACACACCAGACCGCGCCACGATGTTCGGCGGCGGGGAGCATGGTTATACCGATTATCCGGTTTTATAACCATATCTGTTACAAAAAGAAGGCCGTCTAAAATGAAATTTTAGACGGCCTTTATGCAAGTGATTGTACAAATGGATGAAGATTGTGTGTTCGTAGAAAAAATTAATGCCAAAACATAAATAGTGTGAAATAGTGTATAGACATTCTATCCAAACTTACCGAGAGAATTATGACCCCACAAAACGTACTCAACTTCTGGTATAACGAAGCTAATCGTCCCTTTTGGTTCGCTAAGAGCGAAGAGTTTGACCAAGTTATTCGCGACCGATTCGTCGATCTCTGGCAACAAGCGGCCCGTGCCGAACTCTACGACTGGCGCACCAGTTTTGAAGGCCGCCTAGCGGAAATCATCGTGCTCGACCAATTTTCACGCAACCTGTTTCGCAACAACCCCCAAGCCTTCACATGCGACGCTATGGCGCAAGTACTTGCCCAAGAAGCCGCCAAACAGCCAGGCTTCTCCGACCTGCCTGACGCCTGGCGGCACATGATGCTGATGCCGCTCATGCACAGCGAAAGCCGTAAAATCCATACTCTTGCTTTGGAGCTATTCGCTCGATATGCTCCTCACGCACTAATACATGAAGAGCAACACAAAGCCATCATCGACCGCTTCGGTCGCTACCCGCATCGCAATGCTGTGCTCGGCAGAATCAGCACAGCGGAAGAAGAGGAATTCTTGAAACAGGAAGGTTCTTCGTTTTAAATACGATGATTCTGGCGTTTATTTTTGTCGGATAAAACAAGCGGTCAGATTTTGAAGAGGATTTGCAAAAATGCCTTAAAATCTGACCGCACTTTGCCATAGAAAGCCGTCTGAATTATCAGGCGGCTTTTACTTTTAGCGCATCCACAATCAGCTTAAACACATTCGAATGCCCACGGCGGCTGTAAAGTGGATCGTAAGTCATCGCATATTCAGGAAGTAACTCGACTAGGTTACCTGATGGCCTTTTTGTTTTGAATTCTGTAAGTGATTGTACAAACAAGAGAAACAGGATTAATAGGCTAAAATACTAGCATTATGAATTTAACATAATATAAATTAATTTCCTTTTCCCTATTCTTCTACAAATTCCGCTTATTGTTCCTATATGTCAAATGAGAATCAATGATACTATGGAGAGTAAGTTAATAGTACTCCAATTTTTAGTATAAAATCAATGGTTTTAAGAGAAATGTGGCTGCTTAATTTACTACTTTTCACCTGAATGGTGGAATAGGGCAGGGTAAAATAGTATTTTATCCCTTATTTCAACCGTTCAGACGGCCTTTTCCCCACTCATCCCATTTGCTTTACCATAGGCATTATCCAAGTTAACATACCAAATTCATTGTCATTCTAAAATTATCCCGTCATGACCGCCCGCCAATCCTACCACCTTACCTTCGCCCGTTTCTCACCTTCACTTTCAGTTCGCTCCTTCAGCGCATCCGAGGCGGTCAATACCGCCTACCGTGTCGAAATCACCGCCACTTCCACCGATTCCTCGCTGCCGCTGTCTTCCTACCTCAACCAGCGCGCAGCCTTTGAGATTCGTCCGCAAGAAGGTTTACTGTCGGAAGTAGCCGGGGTATTCGGGTCTGCTTCAGATGACCCGCCGGCGAAGCAATGGCAGGGCATCATCACCTCATGCGAGAAGTTGTCCGTATCCAAGGATGAAACCGTTTACCGCTTTGTTTTAGAGCCGCGCTTCGCGGCTTTAAAACATTTCCAAACTTCCCGGCTGTTCCAACATCAAACCGTCCTCGACATCGTTGCCGCCGTCTTCAAACACCACGGCTTCTCCGGTGTTGACTACCGTTTCCAAAAAAGCCGCAGCTACACCGTCCGCGAGTATGTCACCCAGTATCTTGAAAGCGACTTTGCCTTTATCAACCGTCTGTGTGAGGAAGAAGGCATC
>NZ_KV820415.1:56400-57116 GCF_001815375.1 Neisseria sp. HMSC065C04 | reverse complement strand
CGTCTTCGGCGACAGTCCCGAACACTATTTGCGCGACCAAAGTCTGCCCGTTTCCTACCGCCCCCATGCAGGATTGGAAAGCGTCGGTACCGAAGCACTCTTCAACTTAAGCATCCGCCACAACCCCATCGTCGAAGGCATACGCACGGCCGACTACAACTACCGCAGCGCCGATACCGACCTCTTTGCCGAAGCCGACAACAAACAATCCGAAGAATCAGCCGACAACACCGTCTTATTGGGCAAACAGCAGCATTGGGGCCTTCATCCCAAAACAACCGACGAAGCCCAAGTTCAGACGACCCTGTTGAACGAAGCCAACCTCTGCCGTCAAACCGTCGCTGCCGGCAGCGGCAACGTCGTCTCCATGACACCGATGAAGGTGTTCCAAACCGACGTCTCCTTCCCGGAAGCCCCCGACGGCTGGTTGGTACTTTCCATGGAACACAGCGGCAGCCGCGATACCGCCTACAGCCATACCTTTACCGCCATCTCCGCCCAACTCACCTACCGTCCCGAACGCACCACCCCGCGTCCGCATATCGACGGTACCTTACCGGCACGGGTGACCGCGGCGGAGAACTGCACCTACGCCTACATCGACGAGATGGGGCGCTACCGCGTCAAACTGCCGTTTGATTTAGACGAATGGAGCCCCGGCGGGGAAAGCCGTCCTGTCCGGCTGGCCAAACCCTATGCCGGTCCCGAATACGGCA
>NZ_KV820415.1:55917-56300 GCF_001815375.1 Neisseria sp. HMSC065C04 | reverse complement strand
GTATATCTCCGGCGTCATGCACGACAGCGCCCATCCCGACCACATCCCTGCCGATTGGAACACAAGGAACGTCATTCGTACTTGGGCGAACAACAAACTCAGGATGGAAGACCAAAAAGGTCAGGAACACATCAAACTTGCCACCGACTATCAGAAATCCCAACTTAACTTGGGCCATATCGTCGACTCAAATCGAGAAAAACGTGGTAAGAACGGCGAAGGCTTCGAACTCAGAACCGACGGCTGGGGTGCGGTAAGGGCAGGTAAAGGCATACTCGTCAGCGCACAAAACCAAGACGCCAACGGCAAAGTGCTGGATATGGACGATGCCATCGCACAGATCGAACAGGCACTCTCCCTGGCCAAAAGCCTGAACAAAGCCG
>NZ_KV820415.1:49671-55817 GCF_001815375.1 Neisseria sp. HMSC065C04 | reverse complement strand
AAGAAACCCAAAGGGGCCGTCTGAAAGACGCCCTCAAAGAGCTGAAAGAGGCCGGTTTGATTCAAACCGCCCCGGCCGGTATTGCTACCGCGACACAACAAAGCCAATTACACACCGCCAATGAAAACATCCACCTTATCAGCGGCAACCATACCGACATCAGCGCCGGCCAAAGCCTGACCGCCCATGCGGCAGATAGCCTCAACCTGTTTGCCCAAAGCAGCGGCATCAAGATGCAGGCCAACCAGGGCAAAGTGGAAGTACAGGCACAAAATGACGAGTTGCAGCTGAATGCTTTGAAGGACGCAACGTTAACCAGCAGCGCAGGGAAGATTACCATTGCGGCGAAGGAAGAGATTCTGATTACCTGCAAAGGGGCGTATATCAAGCTGAGTAACGGGGAAGTCGAGATCGGAAGTCCGAAGATGGTGAGGGTGAGGGCGCCGTTGGTAGTGAATGGGGCTGAAATGCTTAAACATCCGCTGCCACGTTTTACCAAAAACAAGGGAGTGGATGTGTATTACCACTACGATGACTTGATGCCCGTAGTTAATGCACCATTTGAAGCTTACTTTGAAGATGGAACAATTATTTCTGGAATATTAGATGAAAACGGATACGCCCACATCGAAGATGCTCCCGAAGGTAGATTCCACGTCTTATTTGGTGAAGATGCGAGAGAATGGATTTATAAAGAACCCGAAGAAAAACGAGTTGAATCCCGTTATACAGAAGAGGAAATACAGTTGTTTTGGTTGCAAGACAATAATAAAGGAAAAGAATGATGGCTATACCTTCATCTCAAGATATGATTGATTTTTTAAAGACGCTGATTTTAGGTGAATTTCAGGATAATAAACAACAACACTCCATTGCTATTTTATTGAGGGGTGTTGTCGGAATCATTCCAGGAGTGGATCAGGTTTTAGACGCACAAGATACTATTGCCTTAATTGTTCGTTTTAATCAAAAAAACTGGCAGTTGAGTCAAGATGATTATGCCGATTTGGCATTTACCGCCTTTGGTTGGATACCCGAATTAGGCAGTGTATTTAAAGGAGTACTCAAGCCAATCTGGAAACAAAGCAAGGGGAGCAAAGGTGTACAAAATGGCATTAAAATGCTAGAAAGAGCATTAAAAGGAGAACATGGGGCAGTCATAAGCAAAATACGTTCCTATGTCAGAAACACGGCACAATGGACACAATGGGCGAACATTGCCATTACAAAGTGTAATATCCTTCTGACTGCCTATATTGAAATGTTACAAACCATATCGCGAGGGTATATAACCTTTAAACCCGTTGCTGACTGGAAATGGACGCATACCCGATTTAACTTTCCTGCCTGGCTGATTAAAACGGCACTGGAACAAATTGCTCCCGCACAAAAATTCAAACAGATATTAGCTAAAGCCATAAGAGAAGGCGCAGAAAGTATTAGATACTTTATGCAAACACTTTTGGGTGAACATGCCAATCTTGTCATGGCTGCCGTCAATGGTGCGGCAAACCATACAAACCATAATAAAAACGGCCGTCCTCATGCTGTTCATAATGCCAATCAACAAGTGGGCAACAAACGCAAACATAGTGAGAAAAATACCTCATCTACGCAATCGAAAGAAACTTCTAATTCGAAACCATATAAAAACGACAGTGTTCGCCACGACCGTCATCCCAAAATGACCAAAGGGCAGAATGATGATAAGCTCGTCCAAAATACCGCTACTAATTCCGGCGGGAGGGCTGTAGCGGTGCAGAAGACTAAAGGTGCTGTAGAGCAGATAAGTAACAAAATCACAGGTCTTATTGGCGAACATATGGCAGACTACTGGATGCTGGAACAAGTCGGTGGTAAAGCGCGGCACGATCATGGAGGGACGGCAGAGGGAAGCTGCTATAAAATGAATTTTGAAGGCAGGCTATACCAACTTCACCAACCTTCGGCAAACCCTAAAGGAATTGATTCCCTGTGGAAGGTCAACGGCAAAATCGGCGGTAAGCCGTACTGTATTTTAGAAGCAAAGGCAAGCGCTACCGTCCTTACACGTCCGCTTGGTAAGTTGCTGACTGATGGTCGGGATAAAACAGAGCGGCGAACACAGAATAATCAGCATCAGGTGCAGATGAGCCATACGTGGTGTGAAAGTAGATTAAGAAATTTGGGATTAAATCTTCAAGTAAGAACGGATTATTCCCGCCGAGTCGTCTTCTTTGGTATTAATGACATTGCCACCCATACTAAAGCATATGCCAAAATCGTGGAAGCAGTCGCACAACCCGAAAAAAGACAGTACTTGCCCCGTATCATGATGGAGCATACTGAACACAAACCTGGTCGTATTTTTACGGATGAAGATATTGAGGTATGGGTAAAAAGGAGGATAGGTGAAAAGAGAACAGAATCTTCCAACAAGGTTGGCAGAAGGAAAAAACAGAAACCGTAATTGATTAATTGACTATTATATGAGTATAAAATGAACGAGACCGAACAAATTCCTTTTAACAAGAAACGTAGGCAGCATTTTTTGACTGAGGAAAGATTTAGTAAATTTAATAATTATTTTCTGGAAGCTATTCCTGAATATAATAAATGGAAACTCTCAGATGATTTGGCATTACGATTTTTATCTAGACAACAAGCAGAAACCTACTGGGATTATTTGAAAATCATATATACCGCAGGTAAACCGATAGAGGATTTAATTCCTGTTCTAGAAAAATTTTTAGCTTCAGAGGAAGAGATAACTAAATTCTGGCAGCAAAATAAAACTAAATTAAACGATGTCGGCTACTACACAAGCCCGATGCTGTGGTGTGACGTTGAGCATTACCTTAAAACTCTGCACCTCATTGCGCTGTGCTACCTCCTGCAACGCGAAGACTTGCTCCCGCGTCTTCTTGAAGTCATCCTTGCCAATGCTGAAGATGATTTAGAACCTGATACTACTATTGAAGACTTTTTGGACTACCATTTTAAAAATCGTCCTGATCCGGATTACGTCCAAATGGGCAAACACGCCATTTTATTCGGTGAAGCTATGCGTGGCGAAACCAAAGAAGAACAGTTAGAAGAACTCAACGCGTATCTCAAAGACTGGTATCACGAAATGGTCGGCATGAGTGATCTTGAATACCAGACCCATCTTGACCCCGAGCAGAACGGATTTTGCGGTTACTGGGCTTTCGAAGCCACTGCCATCGTTTATCTTGATGATTTGGATGATACCGAATTGCGCCAATATCCCTATTATCCTAAAGATATGGTGGATTGGGCTCGGGAGCAAAAACTCAAACGTGAGCAGGATCAAGATCGAAGCGGTAACTTGCCTCTGCTTCTTAATGCAGGCACACCCGCCCCTTTTTCAGGAAGATACGGCATCAACAATTTCATTGGGCATGAGATCCAAATCAAGCAGGGAGAGCTTCTGCCTGCCGGACAAGTCAGTGCGAAGAGGGATAAGAACGGTAATCCTATTTTCCGGGAAGATACAGTTTGGAGACTACTCAAGCGTGAAGACAAAGGTAAAGTCCGTTTCAGCGAAAAAGAATTGGAAGAGCTTCAAAAATAAAATATAAACGAAACGATAAAAAGGTCGTCTGAAATCATATCGGGTTTTCAGACGGCCTTTTGCATAATGCACAAGAGTAGCCGCCACCAATACTTCTACGACAAACTAGGCAACCTCATCAGGGAATACCGTCACGACAGTCTGGACGGCACAGCCCGAAGCCACGTCTGGCATCACCGCTACGACGCATTGGGCAACCGTACCGAAACCATCCGTCCCGACGGGCAGCGTATCGGTTATCTCCACTATGGCAACGGCCACCTGCACGGCATCACCCTCAACCGTAACGAAATAGCCGCCTTCGAACGCGACAAACTACACCGCGAAACCGAACGCACCTTTGGCAAACATATCCGCCAACAAACACAATACGACCCCATGGGCAGAATCCTGCAGCAAATCCACAACCGCAGCCGGCGCGAATACGGTTACGACGCCGCCGGACAACTGACCCACATCCAAAGCAGAAGAGGCCAAACCCAATACCGCTACGATCCCATCGGCAGACTGATCGCCGCCGTCACTCCCGATTTTAGCGAAACCTTTGCCTTCGACCCTGCAGGCAACCGTCTTGACCTAAGCGGCAACAAACAAGACCATACAGACCAAACAAACAGCCAAGAAAAACCGTCCCTGAACAAAGTCTGGGGCAATCTGCTTAAAGAGTACGCAGGTGTACACTACGACTACGACCAACGCGGCAACCTGATCCGCAAAACCCGCAATGGAGAAACCACAGACTATCATTGGAACGGCTACAACCAACTCATTAAAATAGAAAACCGCAACGGCAGTACCGAATACCGCTACGACCCCTTGGGCAGGCGTACCGCCAAAATCCGCAACGGAGAAACCACCGTCTTCCACTGGCAGGAAGACACCCTTGCCATCGAAAGCACCAACGGACAAAACACCCATTACCTGTTCGAACCCGGTACATTCGAACCGCTGGCGCAATTTCAGACGGCCTCACCGATAGGCATAGAAAGGGAAGACAAACCCGCCGAACCGTATAGCTACGACCCCGAAACCGATCCGCTGCTGAAAATCCCGCCCGAACCCCAAGAGCAGTCCGAAGCGCAGCCCGAATTGGTCTATTACCAACTCGACCATCTCGGCACACCGATTGTCGCACACAATGCAAAAGGCGAAGCCGTATGGACAGCCGAATACGAGGCATGGGGCAGAATCCGTAACGAAACCGTTTCAGACGGCCTCAAAGTTAACGTCCCGTTCCGCTTCCAAGGACAGTATTACGACGAAGAAAGCGGGCTGCACTACAACCGTTTCCGGTATTACGACCCTGAAATCGGGCGGTTTGTGAGTCAGGACCCGATTGGGTTGCAGGGAGGGATGAACTTGTTTGAGTATGCACCGAATCCGATATTATGGGTTGATACACTTGGTTTGCATAAAAAGAAGCGTTGCTGTAATGGCGACCCTTGTTCAGGAAAAAATCCTTCTGCTACTGCAAAAAGCTGGCAAGGATCCGCTCCGTACTCAGGAATAGATTCATATAAAAATGTTGTTGTCAAAGCAGGTACAGTTTTGTATACGTTGCATCCGCACGGTAATACACCTGGAAATTATTTTGTAACAGCAAAAGATGTCTTAGCAGCACGGACTGCGAGGGAATACAATGATTCTGTTCAAGTAGCTCATAAAGAGAATACAAAAGGAGCAAGGGATATGCGAACCGCTTTACATGGTTTTATAGTAACAAAAGATACATGTATGGCTAAGGGAGTAGCGAGGGCAAATCCACATTTAGGTAAAGGGGGTGCTACACAGTATTTCATTGAAAACATGGATAAAATAAATTTAAAATCAACCAATAAATTGATTAAATATGGTAAATGATATGAATAACTTACAAGTATCTATGAATCATAAAAAAATTGCGATAGATAATATAGCTATTGATTTTATGGAGCAATTTCCTAACAAATTAAAGGAGTTTTTTACATTTTCTGGAAACAGCTATGTATTTGATAGGGAAATTACATACCTAAGTGAAAAAGCAAATATAATAATCGTTATCTCTCATAAAATTGAGATTTATATCATATTTAAAGATTATGTTTATTTAGATAATACTATACTTAATTCGAAGATTGTTCGTAGGTTTCTTAAGAAATATCCTATTTTAGCTTCAAGTTATGAGCTTATCAGCCCAATGAAATTAGAATTTAAGAATTCGAATGTTGTATGGGATTATTTAAGTTTCACTTATGATGCAAAGCAAGCTGCAATAACTCTTTTGATCACTACATTAAATTAGCTAAATTCTTAAGAAATTCGTAGGCTTAGGATCATATGATTAATTGATCATTGACCATTTGGGCACACCGATTGCCGCACACAATGCAAAAGGCGAAGCCGTATGGACGGCCGAATACGAAGCGTGGGGTAGAATCCGCAAAGAAACCGTTTCAGACGGTCTCAAAGTCCACGTTCTGTTCAGTATCATGATGAAAAGAACAGGCTGCACTACAACCGTTTTGTTATTTCAACCAAAAGAATGCTGGATGAAATTAAAAAGAACCGGGGATTTAACAACAAGGGATTTGTT
>NZ_KV820415.1:45982-49571 GCF_001815375.1 Neisseria sp. HMSC065C04 | reverse complement strand
AGGCCGTCTGAAAAACCTTTCAGACGGCCTTTTACTTTTAAATTTTGTAAGTGATTGTACTACTGAGCAAAACAGGAGTTAGCAGGCTAAAATACTAGCGTTATGAATTTAACATAATATAAATTATTTTCTTTTTTCCTATTATTCTACAAATTCCGCTTATTGTTCCTATATGTCAAATGAGAATTAATGATACTCTAGAGAGTGTGCTCATAGTACTCCAATTTTTAGTATAAAATCAATAGGTTTTAAGAGAAACTTGGCTATTTAATTTTACCTTACCTCTACTTCCTAATTTATTGTGTAGTGGAGTAGGAGAGATATAAGAATACCAAGTACCATCAAACTCTTGTGAAACAAGAAAGTGTAGGGGATAGCTAATTTATACTGCAAAGGCCGTCTGAAACATTAAGTTCAGACGGCCTATTTGCAAATTTTTTTAGCAAGTTGATAAGTTAAACTGTAAGAAATTTGCGAGTTAATCACATTATGAATATAAGATAATAATCTTACAAGAGATCATCTGGCTGACCTTTAATTTCAAAACCTATGCTCTATTTTAATTAGAAATTCATTCCGTTTATAGCGATTTAGCCAGGACGAGCTTTTGTTGTCAGTGTGTTTTACGGTGAGGATGGGTACGAAGCCGCGGAGGAAAGGGCGATCGAATTTGATGTCCAACTGGTAGGTGCGTTCGAAATCACGGCGGCGGGTTTCCAGCCAGGCATGGTAATCCTGATAGGCTGTTTTGCGCCAGATTGCCTGAAAGGTGGCGTCGATGCCGGATTCGAAACGTTTATTGACGCCCGCGCGCAGGCCGTGCCGGCGGTAGGAATCCACTTTTTCGCGGCTGTTTTTGCGCAGGTAGTCGTAGCCGCCGAATACCAGCCAGTCTTTCGGCAGGGCGTAGATGGCGGTGGTGAACAGAAGCGTCTGCGGGCCGTTGAAATGTTTTAATTCACCGCGGTAGCGGTCGTATTTGTGGTCGAGCTGCACGCCCAGCGAGGCTTGGTCGGAAAAGGTGCGGCTGTATGCCGTGCTGATGCCGGCGCTGCTGTCGCGCAGTTTCCCGCCCGACCATTCGTATTGCACCTGCGGGCCGATACTGAAGGAATGGTCTTTGCTCTGAAAACTGTAAGCGGGGCTGACGTTGATATTGTGTTCGCCGTATTCTTTGTTGCCGGGATAGAGCCGGCCCCATGCGTAGCCGCCCAGTTGCAGGCCGTGGTGGCCGTTGAGCGAAATGCGTCTGCTTAAGTTGGCTTCATATACCCACATCCGGTTTTTCAACGCATCGGGCGCGTAGGCGTCAAGCTGTTCGTTGCGGCAGGACAGCATTCCGGCATCGTCCAGAATCGGCTGCCCGTTCGAATCGAAACCGCAGCTTGTCTGATTGCGGACAACCGTCGTGCCCGACGACTGGTTTAAGTTGGTGTCGTAACCCGCGCCGAACGAAACCGAGCCGCTCCACGCATCGCGTTTCTTCAAAGCGTCGGCAAACACTTTGATTTTCTCATTGACGGCGGGCACTTCGGGAATATCGATGCCGTCGAACAATGCCGCCGATTCTTTGTTTTGTTTGTCTATAAACAGCAGCCGCGCCAAATCCAGGCGGCCGCGCAGAAATTCGGGATTTTTGCGGTAAAGCTCGCGGTATTTCGCCAGCGCGGCCTCCAAATCGTCGCGGGACACCGCCTGATTGGCCTCGGCAAACAGCACTATATCGGGGTCGTAATCATCCTGACGGCGGTAAATGTCTAACAGCCGAGCCGTTTCCTCTTCGTTTTGCGCGTTGACCGCCTTCATCAGCGACAACGCCAAATCTTCGCCGTCCTGCACTTCTCCCGCGCCGAATTCGATCGCCGTATTGTCCGCTTCGTTCCTTTCCTGCTGAGCGCGGCGGAGTTCCGTTCCCTGTTTGAGCTGCATGAAGCGGTCTTCCCTGTCGTCGGCAAACGCGTGGGGCAGCAGGCTGATAAAAAAGGGAAGGAGCAAAAGGCGTTTCATAAAATTCTTTCCTGTGTATCGGGCGGCTTTGTTTTTCAGACGACCTTTTCAAAGAAAAACTGACATTTCATCTTTACCGGGCAGAGCATTTTTTTATTTGAATGACGGGTCGTCTGAAAATGAGCTTCTCAAGCCCATCGAAACAGCACGCCTTCAAACTCACGGGCCGTTCGAAAAATACCGGCTTAAACGCATTGCGAAGCCCGATATTTCCGAACGGCCCTGTACGATGTGCATTGTGTGTCGGATGATTTGTGTTTTATAGGCGGACGGAATGGGAAACGACAAAAACCGTCCGCCTTATCGCATTATGATTCATTATTTGCCGATTTTCGTACCGCCAAAGGCAGTGTTATAGGCATGGTTTCGACCAAAATCAGCCACGCCCGCAATCGCTGCGCCTTGATTGCCGAAGAAATGACCGTGGGTCGTACCGGCCACTTTGTTTGCCGTAGCTGTACCGGAGAAGGAAGCCTGAGCCGTATTAATCGTGGCATTGTTGATGGCGACATTCAAACCTGCGCGTTCCATTTCTCCGTTCAGCGTTCGCTTACCGAAATCAGCTTTCAACGTACCGTTTAAGAGGGCTGTATTTTGCGTATGATATTGGTTGATACCCTTAACCGTATAAGTGGCAGTACCCGTAGTCGGCAGATTGGTGGTTCGACCCGTGCCGCTATAGAAGGCAGTGTAATTCGTACCTTTTGTACCGACAGCCGCACCGGAAGGAACGGCAGACCAGTCGCCGAAGTAAACATCCATATTACCGACTTTGGAATAAGACAGACGGCCCAAATGGGAATGGTCGGGCATTTTGGGAATCAGATGCCATGCACCGTTCATCCGATACAGATTGGCAACAGTAACGCCGTTTTTGTCTTTACCCAAAATACCGTGAGCAAACGTTTTAACAAAATATTTGTTCGCTGTCGCATCGATTTTAGCAAAAGAGACAGGCTTGTTATTGGCAATACCTTTCTCTGGAGTTCCTGAGACAGCCTTGGTATCGCTAACAAAAATGGAAGCTTTACCTTTATGCTCACCTTCGTTTTCAAGAGTAACACCAATATGCTTTACCCCTTCGACTTGAATCGATTCGGTCGTCGCACCAGTCGGGTTGGCTTGAAAACCTTTAGGTAGTGCAAACACAGAAGAAGCAGCAAACGCAACACTCAATACCGCAACGGTTTTTACGAGTTCCATAATTCACTCCAAAATAAAAATTTACAAAATCAACAAACTTTCTCAAGAAGAACCTGGATTAATCTTACAAATTCGCCCTCTTGGAAAAGCAAAGTAAGTATATTCCCATTTTTATAAAATAAAAACGGAAATTATTATCATTTATGATAATTTACATTTTACTAATATTAGAATTTTGATAATTGCATCCTGAAACTATTTTAGAACTTACCTGTAATCCCTATCCTGACCGTTCTGCCCGGTGCAGGCAGATAGGAGCGGCTCATCGGGTCGAGGTAGTAGCGGTTGGTCAGGTTGCTGCCCACCAGCTCGGCAGTCAGGTTTTTGCCGATTTTGTAGCGCAGGTAGGCGTCCCATACGGCGACAGGCTGCCAACGCA
>NZ_KV820415.1:42146-45882 GCF_001815375.1 Neisseria sp. HMSC065C04 | reverse complement strand
AGGCGTCCCATACGGCGACAGGCTGCCAACGCATATCGTTATGCTGGGGCTTCATATTGTCATTCAGATATTTATTGCGCACATCGTAGAATGGCTGCCAAGCATCGTTGCGGTTTTCATAGACGCGGCTGTGGTAATGGAGGCGCACGCCTGTTTCCAGTTTGTTGGCAAGGAAACGGCTGCCCAATTCGGCATCAATCGACCAGCGTGGTTGAAGTGCGCTTGCCAGATAGCCCGAATCGGTCAAGCCGCCGTGGTTGCAGACAGGACGATTCATAGTCTTACCGTTTTTCACAAAATAGCTTGAATCAACCATGCCCTCTGTTGCGGATGTCCAAGTGAAATTTTCGTCGCACATTTTGTTTTTCAGGCTGCGGAATACGTTCAGGCTGCCAAAGACGCGTCCGGTATCGAAGCGGGTGGACAGCTCGACACCACTGCGGATTTGTCTGTCGAATTGTTCGAATTCGAGATTGCTGTCCCTATCGATAACGTTTTCGGTCTTGTTATGGAAGTAATTGACGCGGAAATCCGCTTTTTTCATTTTCGGTAACAGCCCCGTCAAATCATGAATATAGCCCACTTCCCAGTTTTTGGCGTGTTCGGGCCGCCAGCCATAGCCCATGCGGTTGAATGAGCCGGCGGCGGTAGAAAAGCCGTAAGTCCCTTCAAAAATGCTGGGGTAGCGCAGGGTTTCGGTATAGCGCAAATAGGCGCGGCTGTAATCAGTAAAATTGATGGTGGCAGAAAATGCAGGTACCCAACCGCTGCCCTTCTGCTTCATTGCCCTCTGTCTTTCGGCTTCGGTCATTGGCGTTGTGTAAACACTTGCACTGGCTGCGTAGTATTTAGGTACAAATTGCGGACTGTCTGGAATAGACGGGTCATATACAGGATTGGCGACTTTGGTGTGCAAATCAGGAATGCTGCCATTGGTAAGGGGATGATCCTGCATATTCAGACGGCCTTTATCGTCTTTCAACCAATAGAAATCCACCTTTTCATTAGGATTGACCCATTTTTCGCGATCATCTGTCAAAGTCGGAATATATTGCGAATTGACTTGAAACGAAGTCAGGCTAATTTGTGCATGTTTTTTTCTTTGTTCTGCGTATTCCTCTGTTTCATATAAAACTCCATAATCAAGACTGCCATTCGCCAAAGCATCGTCAATTGCCTTGTAATCCGCGTATTCTTGCGGCGTGGCAACCCTGCCGATCGAATATTTTATTCCCCTGTTCATTTCTAACGGATCGCCGGTCTTATTCGTGCCGCTTTCCAAACGTCTGCTTTTATCCTGAAGTTGGAAATTGGTATATCGCCCACCTGCCGTCAAAGTCAGCCAGCGGAAGGGTTCGTAGCGAAAATTAAAGCCCAGATTGTATTCACGCCGCTTGCCGTTGCGAGGTACACCGTATTGGTTCAATTCATAATTTGCCCTGATGGTGCTGTTTTCGAGTTCTTCCCGATATTTGTCGTATCCTCCCCGCTCCAGCTCGTCTGAAAAATCATTGCGCGATGTCAGTTTTTCATTTTGAAAATCGCCCATCAAAGTCAACGACAGTTTGTCGCTCAATTTCATACGGTTGGAGAATTGAAAGCCTGTACGGTTGTTACGGGCGTAATAGGCGTTGCCTTCAATAGTGTTGAACCTGCCGTTTGTATTGGGCGTTTCGGGTTTGGGCGGTTTTGGGACTTCAAAACCTGCATTCAGCAATTCTTGACGCTCTTCAGGCGTAGCTTTTTGCCATCTGTCGTACTCATCCCATGCTATTTGAAATTTGTTGTCCTCATAAACGGTATCGCCGGGTGAGCCACCTGCGGTATTGGTTTTGGATTTGGTGCGCGTTGTCCAAAGCGTGGCATCGAAATCTATCCAACGGCTGCCCTCGGGCTTCCACGAATAGTCGATATTGTAGGAACGCTGTTTTACCCATGCCTGCGGCCATTCGGCAATTTTGTTGAGGACGGACGCATCCCAACTGATGGGGCCGATAATGCGCGAAGGCATAATTTCGCCGAACGTGGAATCGGTATGGCGCAGGCCGAATTTGAGCGTTTGGCGGTTCGGCAGACGGAAGGTGGTTTTACCTACCCATGATTTGGTTTCGAGCGAGGTATTGCTGACTTCCCCGCCCGGATGATAAAAAAGTCCGATTTTTGAAATATCGGGTGCGCCCAGCATGTTTTCACTGCCGAAAAATTTCTCACCCTTGGCAGCGGCTTCTTCTTTACGACGTTTCAATTCGTCTAAAGTTTCTTGTGTCCAAGGACCGATATAACCGTAGCGTTCCGCGCCTTTTTTGCCGGAAAAATAATTGCCTTTACTGCGGTAGGCATAGGCGAGCATGGCATCGAAATTATCCTGCTTGGTGGCGGCGGCAATGCGGTAGGCTTTATCCTCCCCAAATTTATTGCGTCCGTTGAAACGCTGGTCGATTCGGTCGGTATCGTCAAAAAACGAACGCCAAATACCACCCGTCGCTACTGCGGGAACAGGCAAGGTTCGATAATCGACTGAATGTTCATAAGCATTCTCACGCCTTTTGATGGAATTGTTGGAAGCCTCCGCCTTCACTTCAAAGCCGTATTTCTGCCCTTCGGGGACAATATCGTCGGCATCGATGGTTTTCAGGGCGACGGAGCCGCCTATGCCGCTTTTCATATCACGGCTGAACGAGGGGCCTTTTTCGATAGAAACGCTACTGATGATGTTGGGGTCGACGTAGTTGCGGTTGTTTGCGCCCGCGTAGCCGCGCCAGACGGTAATCGCCTGCTCCGTGCCGTCGATGGTAACGGGAATCCGTCCTTGACCTTGCACACCACGTATATTCGGATCCAGCGCGCCGCTGTTGCGCGCGTCGCCGCTGTACACGCCGGACATACCGCTCAAAAGGTCGGATACGGTGTTGCCTTTGAAGGTTTCGACTTCGTTTTTGCTCTTGTAAAGATTGACGATTTCGCGGGTATAAACGCGGTTTTTACCGATTTCATCCTTATTTCGAGTTCCTTTGACAGTTATGGTATCGAGAATAACTGTCGAATTATCTGCAGCATAAACGGCAGGGACGAAACCAATGGCGGCGATGCAGGCGGAGAGGGTGGTGACTTTGATCGGTTGCATAGAATGAATCCATATAACTTGATTGGTAAGGCCGTCTGAATGAGACAGACTGAATAGATGCGATTACACTCTGACTAAAATAATACAAATAAGTTTGATTATTATTTATAATTTTATGAAATTCTAACTTGTTTTTAATAATATGGAAATGTTTTTTGAGATTTGATCAATAGAATAGGGAGGGGAAGCGGTAGAGATTATTGAGCCGCTATTTCGATTATGTGAGTTATTTCTGACACTGCACCGTAAATTCCGCTATGCCCGGGCAGTCTATTTGGGGCAGAACAAAGTAAGTGTGCAAAGCCATCTGAAGGCGATGTGTTTGAACCTCTTAAAGGCAGCTAACAGGCTAATTGCGCCAGTTGTCACCTTAATTATCGAGTAATGAAGTCGAGTAGGGAGCAGGGAGCCTTAGTACGATACCAAGTACCTTCATATTCCTTGAGAAGAAGTACCTTGTACTAGACATACTTAGAAAAAGTGTTCCGCTAGTTGCAAGATGTGATTTTTTTAAATCTGGAGGCAGGAATCTCATTGTGAACGTAGAAGTTCTTCTTTAATAAGAGAAACAGGAGTTGGCAGGCTAAAATACTAGTATTATGAATTTAACAT
>NZ_KV820415.1:0-42046 GCF_001815375.1 Neisseria sp. HMSC065C04 | reverse complement strand
ATGAATTTAACATAATATAAATTAATTTCCTTTTTCCTATTCTTCTACAAATTCCGCTGTTTTGTTCCTATGCAAAATAAATTGTATTCTGATGATAACCATCAAGGTTAAGTGTACTCAAAATTTAAGTATTTATCAAGCTCCTATCGACAAATTTGCAACTTATTTTTTGATTATAACACTAAGTTCGAATATCTCTCTTTTGGTATCAAATTGGATAAAGATAGATGTTCAAATTTTTCAAATTACAAAATCATTGGCCAAATTCCGTCTTTATGGAATTTATATCCTATTTATCTTCAAAAAAATATCCATTTTCGACAATTCGTTCCTATTTGGATAAATTAAAGATATATGGCCATATATTGAGATCTTATGGCTATACAGAAAATTCTTGTGAATCGGTTTTAAATGACCAAAGAGTTTTTAAAAAAACGCTCCTTCAATATCATCGTTTACTTTGTATAAATGATAAAAAGAAGAGAGTTGTGTCTTCTCTAAATCTATTCATAGCAAGTTGGCATAGTTTTCGAAAGTGGTTTTGCTTTTCTCGAAATCTACATGCGCCGTCTGAAAGAATCCGGTATTTTAAAAGACCGGATAGCATGCCCAATTTAATCTCATTAACCCCTTTTTCCAGTTATGTCCCGGAGGATGATAAAGATTTGGAGCACTTAAAAAAGTGGTGCATTTTAGATCTCATATGCCATGCAGGTCTAAGGAACTGTGAATTATCAAAGTTACAAATTCGAAATTTTGTCCCAAGTGAAAAAGCAATATACCTTGATAAAAGATTTAAAAGACAAAGAATCATATACTTAGACCAAAAAAGTACGATGTACCTTAATAAGTATATAGAATTATTGGTTTTAAATTTCGACTTAAAATCGAAAATAAATCCTAAGTTCCCTTTATTTACAAAAAAAAATGGGACAGCTGTTACAGAAAGTGGGATTACCAAAATTATATCCAGACTGACCTCTAAACTTACAGGTCACGCTGTAACACCTAGGACTTTAAGAAATTCCTGTCTGTATAACTATTTGATCGAATCCGGAGACGTTCGAGCCGTTCAAATCCTGATGGGGTATAAAAATGTATCCTCCATTCTTAAATTCAGATTATATGACATTAATCTTTTTCGCAATGAACTTAAAAAGGCACCACATAGGTTCCACTGGAATCCTAAAGATACTTTTTAAGATATTTGGCCTGCATGAAAATCATCCAAATTGCCGCTATTAAAGGCAAAGAGAGCAAATAGGGCGAAATTGATATAGGAATACACATATAAATCATGCACCCCAACCAAATAATTCCTGTTCTCCAGTATTTTGCCCGGTGATAAATTCCGGCACTCTCCCGTGAGGCATTTTCCTGTCTGATAGCTCTCATCACTAATCCATCTATTAAAACCGGGATTGCAAAGACTGCCGCAATACCTACAAACAATGCCAAGTTTCCCAAACGTAAGGATATAACCTTCAATGTAGCATCAAATTGTTGTAGGTATTTCATACGAGGAGCTAAGTAATTTTTGAATTTATAGCCGAAATCGGCCTCTGACTTAGCTTTCAGAGACTCATTGACTAATGTCAGGTCAAAAAATACGGTTTTCAGCCCCTTGTAACTTAGTCTGGCAATTTTCAGATTAATAGTATCGCCAACCTCTTTAGCTGGGAACGCATCATGGCCAACAGCCTCAGACCATTTGATTTCATCTTCCAAGAGATTACCGGTGCCAAAATAATTTTGTGTCAACATTGAACTACCAAAGATAAGCAGCACAATTAAGAATAAGGTATAAGCAGCTTTAAACGGGAGGAATAAGAACTTTAAAGGCAATGAGTTCATGTACCATGCGCTTGTATTAGACGGCATAACTACTTCCCTCCGTAAATGCGTTTTCTTCAGCCGAAGGCTGGCTTAGTCTGTTAACTTCGCGCATCTCAGCCGCCATTTTGCCAATATGTGCAGGGATTTTCTCCTGCTTGTCCTTTTTGGGTAAAGGAAGCCGTATTTTATATAGCTGGCCACCTTCAATAAGAGCGAAAGCTTGACCCTTTGGCAATTGGGTTAAATCAGCAGGCGTTAACATAGGAACTGTCTCAGCACCAATCCTGTCTTCGTTACCACTGCTGAAATCTTCGTGACTATCCGGATAAGCAACATCTCCAGCCCTTGATACCAAGGTGCTGGTCATAATTTTGACTTCCGGTAACTGATTGGTCAGCATCTCTGCTGTTTCGACGGTTTTCACCCTAAGCATAATCATCGTATTCAAGTTGCCACCAATTTGACCTGCTTTGGCCGGGGAACCAATTTTGGCTTCTACGTCTTTCCATGTTTGCGTATAAACCGTCACTTGATAGCCGGCACCACCTGCCTTATTCAATAACGGAATAAATTCGTCACCGATTAATTCATTGAATTCGTCTGCATGAATTGAGACTTTTCTTTTCTGAGTTTTTCCACTCTGTCCAACCCCATGGCCAAATTTATAGATCTGACCTGCAAGAGAGGTTAAGTCAGCAAACATCGCATTACCTACAGCTGCTGCTACTTCGGCATCAGATAGGGAATCCAATCCAATATAGACAACAGCATTCGATTCCATGACTTTGCGCCAGTCCATAATGATCCTTGGATCTGACAAATCCTCTGTATCCGGGCTGATAAGCTTGGCAACTTCGCCAGTCGTCAGTTTTTCCAGCAATGGATACAGAGAGCTGACTAGCTTTTCAAAATAGGATCTGTCATTGGACAAAATACCACCCAATGCGTCAATAAGAGGTTCGTTGTGCTTTTTGGCTTTCAAGAAAGAACCGAGTTTCATTGTGTCCAAGTTACGCCCTGTCTTGACTGCGCTTTTTGCTTCCGACTCTGGCATATCAAAATTGTTGAAGTCTTTCTCCCAACCAGGGTGGTGCTTATCCAATATCTTTTTAAAGTAATCCCCCGCAAGCTCATCTACATTTGCAGCAGACTTATAGATATTTTCATAGCTTGGCTTAATGGATAAACCTTCCATGGTTTTCGTTAAAACGTTGACGAAACGCCATACAAAATCTCGGAAGGCAGCAGACTGACCTTCAGAGGGCAGTTGGTTTGCAATCCTTGTCGCAACCTCGGTAATACGACCATAATCCCCGATAGGGTTGTACCGACAACTGTACTCGGGGAAACCCAAATGGAACATATAAAATGGCCTGTTTGATTTTTGCGATTCGACATACATTCTAGTCATCAGGTCTGCATCACCCTTTGGATCAAATGCGATCGTTACATCACCCCGCCGAATATCCTGAACAATCATGGTTTCACATAGTCGGGTTTTACCTACACGGGTTGTGCCCAATACAACCTTGTGGCCAACGCGCTCCCCTAAATCTTCCCAAATATCATCTTCATCAATTTCAATGCCATGTAATTCAGGAGAACCTCCGACCGGAGGTAAAGGAGCAACTGGGTTCCACCATGCCGATTTTCGAGTTATGCGGGAAATCCAGTCTGTACCCATTGTCTCAATCTCATGTTTTCTTGCTGCCTTATAGAGTTTTGAGGGATTACGAAGTCCGTCATTCTCAGGCTGGCGAACCATAAAAAGACGTTGGGTATGTGTCTGTGTCCATCTAAACCCTTTTCCTAGAAAAAGTGCTTTATCAGAAGAAGGAATTTCATCAGCGGTAAGGGCATAATAGGGCAACTTCCGGATATTTTTACGGAAACGCATAATGCGCAATGCTGATAACGCGCGTTTGACTGAAACCACCGAAAAAATGGCTAAACTGCCATAAGCAATTACCGCCGGTACAGGCAAATGTGCTACTGAAATCGCTGTGGAGGAGTATGCGGCTACACTGATCCATTCATAGGGTGATCGATAAACATTTTCAGGGAAGTGGGCACTCATTTTTGTTCCATTACTAATAAGTCGGATTCGTCCAATTTAATATCGGTATTATTCTGAGGTCTTGAACCTGGCTGTATGATATGTTTGATATTATGTTCAGGGATAAGGTAGCAATAGAAGAGTCTGCGATTGCTACCATTTGTCGTTAGAACCCTATGCAATGAGCTTTTTTTCGTCCTTGCATGCAACCTCAAAGCCTCAAAGCCTTTTTGTGTAAGAGGGCCTAGACTTTCCGTATCAGATTTATTGAACACGCCGCCGGCGTAATCTCTAAATACAGCTGGCGTAACCAACAACATTCCCTGTTCAATAAAGTGGACTGTTGCACCGCTTCTATTGACAGCTATGCTGCCGTCTCCTAATCCATCTGCCAGCCATCGTAAAAATTGCATACCACGGTCTCTGGCTTCCATATGTTTGGCTTTGACTGAATCCTCGACTATTTCGGTTGACTCTGTTTCTGATTGCTTTTTCAAATTACGTTCAGAAACTAAGGCTTCAAGTTCTGCCATATTCTTCGCTCCGCTTGCAAGGCTATCTAAACCTTGAGAGTCATCCATGACTTGAACTGGGCGTGGACTAGATGTAGGTTCTTTTAGTCTTAGCTGCTCCAGTTCACGCATACCATTTTGTGCTGATTCAGATTCAGGCAATGAAACTGCTTCAGTATTAATTTGATGGTTCACTGTCTCAGTTGTTTTAATCTGTCCATGTTCTGATTCAGGATCAGCTGCTTTCTCAACAGGTTTTCGATCGTCTGAGAAAAGGTCGGCAAGTTTTTTACGACCTGCTTTGGTACCCGATTTAATTGTTTTTGGAGTTTTATCTGTCTCAGTGTCTTTAACCTCAGTGTGAGGTTTGGCTACTGTCTCAGTTTCAATTTCCACGCTTATATTTTCCTGAATCGGGCTAACGGCATTTACTGCTGTCTCAGCTTCTGAATTGGTTGGTTCTGTTTGTTCTGAATCAGGTTCTATCAGGTTAAAGTTTTCGATTAGGTTATCTATTGAGCTGTAATTCTGTTTATTCGGGTTTTCTGCTTTTTCTACTTCACTGGATCTATTTTTCTCTGGAGCAGGTGTGTTCTTACTGTTGTCAAAAGCAGAGTTCACTGTCTCAGTTTGATTTTTTTCGGGTAGGGAAGGCTGTTCTGTTATTTCCGGTTGAATAGACAGAAAATCCATTTTGTCTTTGGTGTTGGCTGACTTAACTTCAATATCTTGTGCTTGAATTGATGTTTTATCCTCCGAAGCTACAACATATGCTATTTCTTTTTTAGCGGCTACTTCAGAAAGATTACCTAAGAACTCTGCCGGATAATCTCCATCCGGATACAAGGTTTTGGCATTGAAACAAAGTACACTGAATACATTGCGAACCTTTTCACCGTCCATGCGGGTAAACTCAACCTCTATATGGGTAATTGCCCTGTGAGGATCGTTTTCCGGTGGAATGACGGCACGGTACTCAAATAATGTGTCAAATATTCTTTGGTTATCAGTTGGAAATGACCCTGCAGCAGGATGTTGATTTTTTCTCAAATACTGCCGGATGTAGTCAGGTACATTTTTTGACATCAAATAGATACGATCACCCTTGCGGAACAGGTCACCACCGGCAGTCGTTGCGATGCTGAAATGGACCCCTCTGTCGGATAACATTTCCTTCAATGTTTCCATAATTGTTTCAATAAATGGTTTACGCTTGGCAGTTGAAAAGCGTTGACGGCTACCACTTCGCAAATCCCGTGAAACCGAAGTCATATCAGCATTTTTTATTAACTGCTCAAGAGGACTACCATCTTTTTTCCCACTCAGATAATTTCTCAAGGTAATCATTAAATTTGGATCTGTTGTGGCAAGCCATTGTCTGACATGCGAAGGAACCAAAGCTTGAAAGAATGTCCAAGCAATTTCAGCATGTGTGCTGTAAGCAGACTTTGCATCAGGAAATTCGACACGATAATAAAGCTTACCGCTTTCAGCCATCGAACCTGCATCAGGCAACCATAGCAATTTTTCTAGGCTGGTAGCCGAATCAAACAGCTCAACTTGAAATCCAGTCACAGTTTTACCAACGTCATGGAGTAGGGCTGCACACATGATGCCATAACGCCAGGCCGCAGTTTTCTTTGCTATTTCCTCTGTTTTGGCATTAGGCGGCCATGATTGAGATGTCGATGCGACTAGGGCCAGTGCAGCTACATCGAGTGTATGGCGGACTAAACCACCATCACCTGCATGGTGATGAGACTCACTGGCGGGAAGCCTTTGAACAAAGGCTATATATTTTTCCAAAAAGGGAAGGGCATCCTTACTCCAGTTTTCATCCGACAACCCTAAATTCATCTTAATACCGGATATTTGAGGGCTTAAGTCGAGCACCTGAATCAGTTCATGCGCTTTTAAAATGCGAAACCGGTCATTGACTATGTTCTGATCGCGATGGGAACCCTCATCATTATGTGATGTGGGTTCAGCACTTTTTTTCGTATTTATCAGGTATAGCATTGAGCCACCGATAAGCATTAGTGAGGATGCTAATGTGATGAGGCTTGTTTTCATGATGCTTTAAGCAAAGATTTTAGCCACATGCTGACTTCTTCTTTTTTGGCATGTGGTATATCAGCAATCAATTGATTGGGTAACGTAGTATGTCTAATACAAAATTCACCGAAACTTTCTTTTAGCGAATTCCAGTATTCTGAACCGTATTGAGCCATGAGAAATAAGATTTCAAAGTCATCGGCCAATGCGTTTGCAAAAACCGTGTCATTAATTTCTTCCGGCAATGGCTCTAAAAGTTTCTCCAGCTTCTCGATAAGGAAAGTTGCCGTATTTTCATCGTCATCGAGAGTCATCATTTCCAGATAACCGGTAGCACGCTGCATCCAGAACAACAATACGCAAGACCAGTTTTTATCGATATTTGTAAAGCGATTTACGACACCAAGAAGCTTGGAAAGATCTGTTTCATTCATTTTGATTAAAAAGTCAGAGTTGTTAAACCATTCATATAATCAAAAAACGTTACTATGTCAAAAATCAAAGTAAAAAAGGTTATTTTAATTAGAATTGTCACAAAACATAATTTATAGAGTATAATAACGCCCCTTTTAATAAACAAAGACCTGCATTTTGACATGCAGGTCTTTGTTTTACCTTTAACTTTTATCCTTTTCCCTTAAACCTTTTCCTTTAACCATTAAGGCTGTTGCTTTACCGTTACAGCTTTTAAAAAAGGCCGGCTGCGATTTTTTTAGCAGACGGCCTTTTGGCTTTTGGATAAGAGCCTTTACCCTTGTAGCATTCCTTTTAATAACAATAGGTTGCAGTAAGGTTGTTTCTATTATTTTGAGCGTAATTTTTAATTATATCATAATTATTTTATAAAAAAACATTTCTAAATAATTTAGTTAATTTCTTTTGATTTAACAAAACTTGTCGATTCTAGGTAAAAATCAGTGCCTACATACAACGACAGTAAAGACATGAGATTAAGGGCCATACTTTTACAGTTCGTCGTACCAGGTGTTTTGGTACTCGCATCTACAAGAGCAGATGCTTTTTGTTATCGGGAAGCCGGCAACAAATATGGTATCGATCCCGATATGTTGGAATCGATCGCATTAACAGAAAGCTCTTTCAGACCGAATATTGAAAGTCATACAGCCGATATTGGCTTGATGGGTATTAACCGTTCATGGCTACCCGTACTTCAAAAAAAATTCGGTTTAACAGAAGCAGATGTATGGAATCCATGCACAAATGTACACATTGGTGCATGGATATTGGCAAATAGTTATCGTCAACATGGCAAATCTTGGGAAGCGGTTGGTGCTTATAACGCTGCATGTACCAAACTTAAAGGTCGGGCATGCTATCGCGCAAGAATGACGTACGCAAATAAGGTATATCAAAATTGGAAACGATTAAAAACACGCTCTTCGTAGCTTCCACAATGATTCTGACAGCCTGTGCCGCACCAAACCAAGAGGTGGTCGAGCTGCCTCAAGACGCAACTTATACAGTGGAACAAAATCAACTGGGCGAATTTGTCTTTTGCCGTAATGAAGAGTGTTCAGGATTTGAACGCAAGGTTTTGGCGGAACAGCCGGTTTATGCTCATACAGAAAGCAGTTTTCAGCAAGATGAGATCAGGGTGTTTTTCAATTTAGGTAGTTCACACCTCGGTGCGGAGGGCGTGAGAACGCTCAAACGTGTTCTGCCTAAATTGAAAAATACTCAGACAGTTTATTTACGCGGATGGGCTGACAGTATCGGAGGCCGAAATACTGCAATTAATAGACGTTTGGCTAAACAACGGGCAGCAGTGATCGGTAAATGGCTAAGGAAACATAATGTCTCCGCAAAAATTCGAACTGCCAGTTCCCCTGCCTGCTGCAATAGTGATGACACACGAACTGTTGTAATCACTTGGTAAAGAATGATCGGACGCAAAAGCTTGGCGATACAAGCTCTATATATGAGGTTCTTTATGAATATCAAACAAACTAAAGTAGCAAAATACGCAGCCGTGATTGCATTGGCTTTGACCGCTAACTTGGCGATGGCCGCTACAACCGGCCAAGAATTTAAAGGCTTGGCCGACATGGTATCAGGCTGGTCTGAAGGCTATCTGGGTATGGCTTTGGGCTTGACTGCATTCTTGATCGGTTTGGCCGTAGGTCTGATGAAACAAACCATCATGCCATGTATCGTCGGCTTGGGTGTTGGCCTGGCTGCAACATTGGGCCCGGGTATCATTAAAGGTATGTTCACCTTGATTGTTTAATCAAACCGAAAAAGGGAAGTGATGAGAGATTTTCGAGTTCCAGTATCGATAGACGATCCCAAAAAAGCATTTATTTGGGATTTGGACGTATTCATCTTGTTTATGTCCGGGTTCGGTATAGGTATTGTCTCTCGTCACTTTTTCATTTCCATGTCGCTTAGCCTTTTTATCGCATGGCGATGGGGAAAGTTGAAGTCGGGCAAGCATCAATGGTTCTTTTTGCATGTTCTTTATTGGTACCTACCCATTAATGAAAAAAACAAACGGATACCTGAAACAAATAAACGGGAGTTTCTAAATTGAAGACTGAGTATATGTTGAGTGAATTAGCGGTAAGAACCGGCATCAAGGTCTTTTTTTGGGTAGTTTTGGGTATGTCTATAACTGCCAATCTATTTTTGTCTGCGACGGTACTCTTCAAAGGTACTGTTGTTCAAACAACGCTGACTCCTCCGGAAATCCGGCGTTCAATGACTGTATCAAACATCGCTTTTTCAAAAGAATATCTTGAAGAGATGGCTCCCTATACAGCCTATCTTCTCTTAAATGTGACTCCTAAAACAGTTGATTATCAAAACAGCCAATTATTAAAAATCGTTGCTCCTGATTATAAAGATGCCTTGGAAAAGGAACTGTCTTTAAATGCCTTATGGGTTAAGAAAAATAATGTCAGCACCACTTTTAGTGCGACAGAAGCAACGGCAGACACTTCAGACAATACGGTTTCCATTCGTGGCGTTTTTGAGGTTAAACGCAACAATACAGTAGTGGAGCAAAAAGACCGCGAGCTACTCATTTCTTTCAAAAATAATTATGGAACGCTGCAATTGCTATCGATTAAAGAAGTTCAAAAGCGCGTAACTAAAGCAGAACCCGCAAATCAGGAAGAATCCGAAGTAAAAACCGAGGATGTAGAAATCAGTAGAACGGCATCAGAATTTAAAGGCGGTAATTGATATGTGTTCACCATTAAAAAAAATTGTCTTTACTGCCTTATTGGTAGCTGGACCCATCACTAGTTTTGCCGAGCAACGTGTGGCTGCAACAGAAAATACACCTCACGTTGTTTCAGTAAGTAAACGTAACTTGAGCAGAATCGCTATTGAAGGCGGTCGAATTGCCTCATGGAAATTTATGGATGGCGATCTTGAGCTTCAGAAAGATACGACAACAGGTCAACTATTTGTTCGCAGTTTGACCTCAAATCCTACAAATCTTTTTGTTGTAAGCGAGGAGGGTAAGACCTACTTGCTGGTTCTTAAGCCTACATCGAAACAGGGTGACAACATCGTAATCGATGTGGCAGGTGCTAATCGTCATGAAGCAGCAGTATTGGCTGCGAAAAGCGGTCCTATGCCTGTGACGATGAATAGTACCGAATATGTGCGAGCCATCAAAAAAATGATGGCCTCCATGATGAGTGGCACTAGCGGCGATATGGGCATCAATCACAGTCGTGAATACCAAACCATCCCATTGTGGGAAAACACGCTGTTTGTTCAAACCGGAAGTTACACCGCTGCCGATATGCAGGGTTTTTCTTTCACATTAACTAATTTGGGTTCCAAACAACTTGAAATTAGAGAGCAGGAATTTTACCGACAAGGCGTTTTGGCGGTAGCGGTACGGAAACAGATTCTACAACCCGGAGAAATTACCGACGTATTTATTATTAGCCGTCTGGGAGGTTGAGATGAGGGTGAAAGTAAACAAATTTAACCTTTCAGCTGCACGAAAACGGCAGTTGGCCATTGCTGGTATGGTTGCAGGCGGTATGGCAGCAATTGTAGGCAGTGCAGTTTATGTCATTGAAGGCAATAAAAAGAAATCTGCCGAAGTTACACAGGTTCAAAACAAACAGCAGATTCTCAAAACTGATTTTACAAGTCCACAAGCAGGCATTACAGACAACTCTTTATGGATGAACACGGAAAGTTCGAAGATTGAAGATGCGAATCGAAAAATCAGCGAATTGGAAACCATGGTTCAGCAGTTACAAGCAAAAGAGAACGGTAGCAATCCTGACTCAAGTAAGGGACTGGGACCTGATGGTTTAGGCAAGCCGCCGGCAATAAGCGGCATTGGCGATAACGGCCAACTCCCCCCAGCACCTCCGGCAGGTACATTGCCAAATGGGGCACCTGCTGCAGCAGACAGACCCATTGAACGAAAAATTGTTTCAGGAAGTATGAATGAAGCAGAGCTGCAACCTGGAACGACTGGAGCAGTAAATACCGGAAATCCGAATGAAAATGTACGGGTTTCCCCACAATTAAAAGAAGCGGAGTGGGTCAAAACAAAAACTCCGCGTATGAATATAGAAGTAGTTGAAGACGGCGGAAAAGTTTCCGTCTCTCAAGGCAAGTTTCGGGCGCGAGACTCGTATATACCGAGCGGTACTTTTTTCCGATCTGTACTGTTAGGTGGGGTTGATGCACCGACCGGGGGTGAAGCACAAAATGCCAGCCCCCACCCAGTTTTAATGCGCGTAACTGATTTTGCGCAACTGCCCAACCGGTTTAAATACAACTTTAGAGAGTGCTTCGTTACCGGTCAGGCTTACGGCGATATATCTTCAGAACGCGCATATATCAGATTGCAGAATCTCAGCTGTGTAGGTACCGATGGCCGAGCCATTGATATGCCAGTAAAAGGTTACGTTGCCGGTGAAGACGGAAAAACAGGTGTTAGAGGCAATCTTGTAACGAAACAAGGCCAACTCTTGGCGAATGCACTGATGTCGGGCGTTATCAGCGGTATGGGTAAAGGCGTATCCGAAGCATTCAAAGTGACAAGTGATACTGCATTTGGAAGCACGACCTCCGTTCGAGGCAGTGATCAATACCGTGCAGGAATTGCTTCCGGTATCGGTGGTGCAGCTGACAGACTGGCTGACTACTATATCAAACTTGCCGACAAGGTATTCCCTGTGGTCGAAGTCAACGCAGGCCGTCAAGTGGATGTCGTACTGACTCAAGGTATCGAAATTGATACCGGCGAAACTAAATAGGATGGATTCAATGAAAAAGAAAATCTTGGCCACTATTGCAGCAATCACAGCTTTTCAGACGGCCTTTGCCGATGTCAAAACTGTCGAAAGCACTCTGCACAAGTTGTACCCCAATACCACCTTTTCTTCAGTAAAGGCCACCCCCATGGCTTCAATTTATGAAGTGACAATGGGTGACAACATTGCCTATGTACAAGAAAACGGTCGCTATTTCATTTTTGGCGCGTTGTACGATATGCAAGAGCAGAAAGACTTGACCGAGATGTCTCGTTCAGCGGTAACACAAAAAAGTTATTCCCAACTGCCTTTCAAAAACGCCATCAAAATCGTTAAAGGCAATGGCGGTAAAGGCAAACGTGAATTTGCACTTTTTTCTGACCCAGATTGCCCGTTCTGTCGTCGTTTGGAAGAAACATTGGCCGGCATGACAGACTATACCGCATACGTTTTCATGTTCCCGATTAAATCCCTCCACCCTGATGCAATTTCAAAAGCAGAACGTATCTGGTGCAGTAAAGATCGTGAAAAAGCATGGAATAACTACATGCTGATGGATAAAGAACCGGCAGCCGGTAACTGTAAAAACCCTGTATCAGAAAATATTGCACTCGCAGAGCAGCTTAAAGTTCGCGGTACTCCAAGCATGATTCATAAAGATGGTCGGCGTACATCCGGTGCTATGCCGCGTGCTGAATTGGAAAAATGGTTGAATGGAGCGGAATGATGCGTTTGAAAGCCTTATCAATTACTGCGGCAATTTTGATTCTTAGCGGATGTTCAACCTTAACCATGTCCGGTATCGGCGGTAGTGAAAAATTCCGATGCTCAAATGCTTGGAACAGTGATGACCCTTATTGCGCATCCATAAGCAGTAACTATAAAGCATCTGTTGCAGGTGTTTTACAAGACGGCATGAAAAGACAGGTTGGACAACCTTACACAGATCAAAGTGCCCGAACATTGATGTTAACGCAAGCTTATTCCTCCGGTACGCCCATTCGCTCTCAAAGTGAAATTGCTCGTATTTGGGTTGCTCCATATCTTGATACTGATGGCGATTTAAATGATCAAAGTTTCACATATGTCGTTCTGAATCAGGGTGATTGGTTAATAGCCCACAATCAGCAACAGATCATAGACGAGTACCGTCCTATCCGCTTATTGGGGAATGGATCTAAAACTTCAGACAGTACGGTTGATTCTTCTTCAACCAATTCAAATAACACAAATGACCGTATCCCCGATGTTGGTGTGAATCTTAATCTGCAGGAAACATCGGGTATTCCCGGTACCACTCGCTAGAGGTATGTAATGGGTGTCCTGTCAAAATTTAAAAATTGGTTAGCTGGTTCGGATGATGTCGATCAACCGATGGAAGCCTTACACAACAACCCTGTTGATCCTGATTTTGACCATTTGAGCGACTATCTCAATTATGGTGCATACGATACCAAAACAGAGTTATTTACTCTGATGTCCGTTAAAGGCGACAAACCGTTGGGTATGGGCTTTGTTTTTGAACTCAACCCATTTTTAGGTGGCAGTGATGACCTGATCAGTAAGTGGGGCAACCTGTATGCGCTGCTTCCTGAAAAAACGCCCATACAAGTTCAGATTTTCGGCTCCCCTGATCTGAGAAACTACTTCAATGAATATGAGCAAGTCCAAGCATCACGTCCTATCGACGACCCGATGCGGAGCACATTTGAAACTTTGGCCAAGAAACGTACTGAATTTTGGAATAAGGGTACACAGAAGGTCTTAGTAGAAAATACGGCCATTCGTTTACGAAATCTGCGCTGTATCCTCAGTGTAAATTTGAATATTTCGCCTGACAACGGTGTTGAAGTCAGTAAGGCCGTTTCTCTCCTTGCCCGTATGCGCGATGCACTCATCTCCATGAAGATTTATCACCATACTTGGGATGCAAATGATTTGTTGAGTTGGACAACACTCCTACTCAATCCTAATAGGATGTTTACTGGCCAACAAGATGAAATCGATCCTGTTTGGGACGAAACTAAATTCTTGAGTGAACAAATGATTGAGACCCGCACATCTATCAAGGTTCTTGATAGTGGTTCGGGGCTGAGATTTGGCAACCGTGCTGCGGGGGATTGCGTGATCGCTCAATGCTATTCGGCCAATCGTTACCCGGAAGAGTTTCATCTGTCCAATATGGGTGCATTGATCGGTGATGCCATTGAAGCAAACATGAATTACACATCACCATTTCTGATTTCCATGGCGATGTTCAAGCGTGATTATGATACTTCCAGCAATACCGTAAAACTAAAGGCCGCTCGTGCCAAACAAACAGCGGAATCCAAGATGGCCGCAGTCATGCCGGAGGCTGCAAAAATCAAACGTGATTACGACATTTGCCTTGAAGCATTCGGTAAAGGCGGTGGTGGTCTGGTGAGTTTGTTGCACCAAGTTGTTATTTGGGAAAGACCTGAAAACATCAACTTGGCAGAAAGCCAGGCGGTATCTATTTGGCAGTCTCAAGGGTTTGGTCTTTATCGCGACCAATATCTTCAACTGGGATCATATTTGACTGCCCTCCCAATGGCTATCGACAAAGAGGTTGAAAAATATTTGGACAGTAAGAAAAGATGGTCAACCAAAACCATGACCAATGCTGTCTGTATGTCTCCCATTATCGGTGAGTGGCACGGTTTAGGAAGACCTGTCATCGGTTTGTTTGGTAAGCGTGGCCAGGCCATGGGAATCGACTTATTTGCCAACCCCGCCGGTAACTATAACTTCGCCATTATTGGTGCTTCCGGTTCCGGTAAATCATTTTTTGCCAATGAAATTGTGCGCAATTACATGGGGCTGGGAACTCAGGTATGGATTATCGACGTTGGCCGTTCGTATGAAAAATTCTGCCAAATGATTGGCGGTCAATATATCGAATTTACCTATGAAGCAGGGCTGTGTTTCCCACCATTCCAAATGGTAACAGACATCAATGAAGATATTGAAATGTTGAAACTGATCTTTTCATTGATGGCCTCTCCGTCAGGCTCCCTAACTGAACAGCAGGAAGCCAAGCTTCAACGAATTATCGAAGAAGTATGGTACGAATTTGGACAAGAAGGCACGGTTGATCATGTAAGAGAACGCTGTCTCAGGTGTTTGATTACCGGCAGCAATGAAGGAGGAGAACCCGGCGAACGAGATCTGTCTATGGTGGCCGTTGCCGACCAACTGTACACATACTGTTCAGAAGGTATCTATGGCAGTTACTTCAATGGGAAATTGAATGTCGAATTTAAAAATGACTTGGTTGTACTGGAACTCGAAGAGTTAAAAACCAAGCCGGATCTGCAACAGATCATCATGCAGCTGATTATGTACCGCATTATGCAGGGTATGTACCTGTCACGAAGTCAGTACAAAATCATGATGATTGACGAGGCTTGGGCATTGTTGGGTGATACAGGTACAGCTGCTCGTTTTATTGAGGAAGGCTACCGCCGAGTCCGTAAGTACAAAGGCGCATGCGGTACGCTGACGCAAGGTGCAAATGACTACTACAAGACCAAGGCGGCTGAAGCAGCGTTAGAGAACGCCGACTTTGTTTTCCAATTGCGTACCGGGGCTAAATCGCTCAAAACCATCCAAGAGAAAGAACCTTTTGAAGTCAATGATGGAATTATGCAGATTCTCCGAACTTTGAGCAAAACTGACTACTACAGTGAAATATTTGTCTCTACCCCGATAGGTTATGGAGTAGGACGGTTGTACTCAGATCCATTCAACGTACTTGCCTCAAGCTCAAAAGCAGAAGACGTTGAAGCCGTGAACCATTACAGAAATCAGGGATTGAATACAGCCGAGGCCATTGAAGCAGTTTTAAGGGACCGGGCTGCAACCCACTAATTATGCAGAGGATAGGATTTTAAGATGACTGAAGCAAAAGAAAAGAAAGAAAACACAGCAAATACCGCTCCGGAAAAGAATCCGGAGGATAACGGTGTAGAGGTTTCATTGGGCAGCCTTGTAATCGGCGCAATTTCTATTGCTGCATTGGGTTTGGGGGTATGGAATTTCATGAAAACCAATGAGAAACCTGTCCATATTGTTGATTTGGCCGGTATCTCCATGACTTACCAAGAACAGGCAAAAAACCAAGGGCTGCAGAATGGAATTTCCGACCAGCAACGAGCCGCTATCCTCCAAAACTATCAAGCAAAAATGAATACCTTACAACAGGTTATCGAAGAAAAGGTAACTCAGTGCGGCTGTAACATCTTTGTCAAATCTGCATTGGTCGGACGGAACACAGAGGTGGTTGATATTACGGCTGACATCATGAAAGAGTTGGATAAACGTATTCCTGCCACAGCTGTAGTTGCGGCACCGGCACATCCACAAGTTGAACAGACTGCTCCGGCACCGATGATGGAAGAGGGTAAAGGTACGCCAGTCACCGAAGAAGAAGCGGCGCGTTGATATTTGGAATTATGATGGAAATGGCACAAAAAGAAAGCAACAAAGCAGTTCTGAAACGTCTTTATCAGGAATTTTGTCAAAAATATGCAACCCCATTTTTAGCCGTTGTCGTCTGCTTGTTGGTATTCAATCAACATTTTGCTTTAGCTTTAAATCTTTCCTATTCATTGCCTCATCATCTTTACCTCATCAAAAAAGATGTGAACAAGCTAAGTGATCTGAAGCAGGGCGATTATGTGGCCTTTGCATGGCAAGGCGGTTTTTACCCTATCGGGACGCAGGTCATCAAAGAGGTTGCCGGACTTCCTGGAAATCATGTAACGAAAACGAATCGTACTTTTTTCATTGATGGTAAAGAGGTAGGTACTGCAAAAGAATACTCCCTAGATGGCATGAAGCTGGCAATCAATCCATTTGAAGGGGAAATTCCCCAACGGTACATGTGGGTTAAAACAGGACACAAAGACAGCTTGGACAGTCGCTACGAGTTATCCGGTTTAATCCATTCAGGGCAAATTATTGGTAAGGCGGTCCCGATTTTTTAGGAGTGAGTATGTCCCATAAAAAAAAGATAGCTTCGGTAACACTGGTTGCAATACTCGCAACAGGCATTTCATCATGGGTAATCGCATCGACACACTCCGGTGAAAAAGCCGGTGCCAAAATTGGCCCAACATACCCAATAGCTGAAAAACATGCAATTCGCGAAATTGAAGCACGTTTAAAGGCTAAACAAGACAGTGGCCAATTGGCTGCAATGCAGAAAGAAGTTCAAGAAAGAATAAATCGATCTGCCTTAAATTTACCGCCGGTAGAAGGTTTAACGAAGGCAACCAAAGGCTCTGTTCGTTACTTTGACCCAAGTTATACCCTGACTGAAACAATTTATGACCAAGACGGCCAAATTATTGCTCCTGCCGGTACCGTGGTTAAACCTTTGGAAGTAGCCCCGATCCCATTCAAAATGTTTTTCTTTGATGGCCGAGAACCTGATCAAATCGATCTAGCCAAGAAACTTGCAGCGGAATATGGAGAATCATTTATGCCTATTCTGACTGCAGGCGATTGGTATGAATTATCAGCAGAAATGGACCAGGCAGTTTATTACGACCAACAAGGACGTATGTCCAAAAGTTTTCAGCTGTCTGAAGTTCCAAGTTTGGTTTCCCAAGAAGGAAACCGGCTCCGCGTAGAGGCCATGAAACCGTGAAAAATTTTTTATCCCCACTGAAATTACTGCTTCCATTATTGCTACTTCCCACATTTTCTTTGTCTCACGCTGCTGAGGCTGTATCTAATACTTCAAATTCAAATAAATTAACCTGCCAAGGGAAGATGCTAAACCCGATAAACGATATTTGTTGGAGTTGCATGTTCCCAATCAAAATTGGCGGAAGTATCAACCTAAACTACTCAAATCAGGAAGACAATAAATCCACCCCAAATGATTGGTTTTGTGCGTGTAGTAAGCCTACCCGTGCAGGCGTAACGGTTTCCTTTTGGGAGCCGACACACTTGGTAGAAGTCGTGCGTACACCGTTCTGTATGGTGAGCCTGGGCGGTATCTCTCTTAAAAAGCAAAAAGTGGATGCGTCTGAAACAGCGGATAAGGCTGATACATCAAATAAGATTCAAAAACTTTTTGGCGGCGCGCATAAGCGTGGCCGGAATGAGCAACATGAGCAGCACAATGCCTTTTACCAAGTTCATTGGTACAAGAATCCGGTTGTGTTTTGGTTGGAAGCCTTATTGGATAACGATTGTATAGAAGAGGGTACTTTGGATATTGGTTGGATGACAGAACTGGATCCAACTTGGAAATATCCGTCACTGGCCGTCTATCAAGCTCCTGATTCCGCGCTCTTTGCCAATGTGGTTGCACAAGCAGCCTGTGCAGCTGACTGTGTAAAAGCTGCAACGGGTTTTCCATTTAGTAAATTGTATTGGTGTGCCGGTTGCCACGGAACGATTTACCCATTATCAGGATGGATGTCCGGCCATTTCTCTGAAGTACAGGCCGCCAAACTAATGGTGGCAAGAATGCAGGCAAAAATGCACAGGGATTTGGTAGCCTGGAGAGCATCAGGCAAGGATGCTTTATGCGGGTACAAACTCAATCCGGTAATGGATAAGCAGAACTACAAAATGGCCATGACCTATCCTGTAGCCGCACGAAAATATAAAGGACGTTGTTGCGACCCTATTGGACGTTCAACATTAGTCAGAGACAGTGGCAAAGCCTTTCCTTACAAAGGCAATCAATTTGCCTTCCAACTTTTCCGTAAGCGCGACTGCTGCGGTGCATATAAATTTAAGAGTGATTGACAGGAGATGGAGTGATGGACAAGTCTTTACGCAATGTAATCGTAGCCGGAGGTGTCGTCCTCAGTCTTTTAGGTGGTTTGGCCGGAGTGGGTAGTGCTTACGCCGATGCTGATGTGGAGGCGGCGCGAAACCGCTTGCGTACAACCATGGATAAAGTTACCCAAGGCCAAAACCCGAATGTCGGTGACAATCGGCAGCAACCAGAAGTCCCGGAGTTGGAAGGTATCAAGCACCGTGTGCCCGATGTTCGTGACTACGGTAATGCAAAAATCAAGGCTGATCCGATGTCTATTGCACAAAAATACCGTCCAGCCTCGCAAGAAGCTCGACAAGCTGCGGAAAAGGCCGATTTGTTGGTATTCGTATCATTTTCAATGCCTGAAGCCAGCTTGAAACGTATTGCCCATGAAACAGCAAAGGCGGGGGGTGTAATGGTTATCCGTGGTTTTAAAGACGACTCACTGAAAGCCACGGTTAAGGCGGCTGAAGAACTTGCGGCTTTACAAGGCGATATGCTGATTCATCCTGAACTCTTCGACCATTATGGTATTACCGAAGTCCCTGTCACGGTAATAGCCCGAAATGGCGAAGATGGTTTAGACGGTTGTGCTGTAAATTCAGAATTAGGTATGTGTACAGAACATGCTGCCGTAAAAGGTGATGTGTCATTACATGCGGCGTTAGAACACTTGATCCGTGAATCTAAAGACAAAAAACTTTCCGATATTGCAAATGCGAAATTAGCCGTTCTGGAAGGCAGAAAATGAAGTATTCAGTAATTATCTTGTCCTTGCTCTGTTTGTATCAAACGGCCCATGCCGAAGACTTTGGCCAATACGCCAGTGAGTTGGGAGGCAGTTTGGGTTCGGGCACGGTCAATAATATGATGCAACCTGCCCAATATACTCCGCGTTATACGGACAATGTGCCTATGGCCGAGCAATATTATGGCGGGGGGGTGTCGCTTCCCACCCAGTTCGGCGATGCAAAATTCAATGACTGTAAGAACCTGCCGGCCAATCCTGATCTGTATTTGCGGCAAGAATGTGAAGGTGTAAACCTGATTGCAGGCAACCGTACCAAACGACCTGATGTAACGGTATCTCCAAATGAGAAACTGGTTACAGGAACACAGAAAATCGCCGGCGATCCGGCAGAAACACTGGAGAAATACAAATGGAAATATCCGGTCAATGCTGATGGCAGTATCGGTACTGTTCCATCAACCGCATGTCCGACAGAGAAAATAACTGTACCGGCCATTAAAAGCGTGAAGCATTGCAGCGAATATACTGGTGCAGAACTCTTCTTATGTGAGGCCGCTTTGAAGGTTAAAGTAGATCCAAACTGGAATTACTCATGTTTGGAGACGAAATATCAAAATAACCAGTATCAATGCAGTAAAAAATTGAAAGTGGTGTGTGAGCAGGCTCCTGATTGTACAACAGCGGGTGTTGAAGCTGGTACGTTACAGGGGGATATGCAAGTCAGCTTTATCAAAACACCGGGCGAGCATACGCATAAACTTACCTTTGGTTCGATTGGTGACGACTATTTTCGAGATAACCAATATGACCGCGAACTCATCGTTAAAATCAAAAATCTGAAGAAACTTTCTGAATTTACGCTTAGACGCGTTGAATACGATGACTGGCTGATTGTGAAAGTGAATGACACTATCGTCTATAGCAGTTACAACAATCAGATGTTTTATGCAGATTTCAAACAGGGCATTTGGCGGACAATCAGCCCTGTATATGATGAAAAAGGCAATAAAATTGGTATCGCTGAACGAAAAACTTCATGGAAGAAAGACTTGAACATTGACATCCGTCCATACCTGAGAGAGGGTAATAACATTATTTGGACGCGTACTATTGCAGGTGGCGGTGGTGAAAGTGCATCGATTTTCAGCGTACATCAATACTGCGATCCGATTTGTACAGAATCTTGGGAGGATGGCTGCAAAGAGTATGAGGAGAAGGTCAAATGATGAAACGTTTGATTTCTCTTATGGTAATTATCAGCCATTTCATGTTGGTAACGGCACCTGCGGCAGCTGCTATTCGTGAAGAAGCAGTTTGTCGCAAGCTATCCTATGTTTGCGTGGATGGTCCATCAACCAAAAATATCAATGGCGTAGAGATTACAAAAGACTGTTGGGAATACAAGGCTGAATATCAGTGCTTAGAAAAAGACCCGGCTGATTATTGTGCACCATTGAAAAAACCAGAAGCAAAATGTGAGGTTCAGGGTCAGAACTGTCTTGAGAAATCTGAAGCCGGCGAATGTTTGCGCTATACGCACCAATATTCCTGTGATGTGAATCTGAAGACACTTCACAATGGCCGTCTGCCCGAAAAAGTGGAAGAGTTGGAGCATACCCATGCAATAACGACTGAATGGGATGAATCATCTTGTCACGCCAAGGATAAAAAATGCAAGGTTGTATCCAAAGAATGCGTAGAGCCCGGAAGCACCAAAATAATTAATGGTGTTCCTGTCACACGCGAATGTTGGAAAGAACAGCGCACTATGCAATGTATGACCGGTGATGATGCCGATGAATGCAGTGCTTATGACCGTAATAAAAATTGCAAGTTAATTGAAGATAAATGTACGCACAAATTGCCTGACGGTACATGTCAGGCGCGAGATAAACAGTACGAATGTATAGATTCTCCTGAAACAACAAGAGAGGTCTCAAGCTGTAAAGACCAAGATTTTGCAAGAACCATAAGTGCCATGGAAATGGCTCGGGAAAGCCAAAGGTTCTATGATTCAGAGAAACAGCAGTTTTTCAAAGGTGAGCCTGATAAATGCTCTATTAAATTAGGCGGTGCTTTAGACGGTGTTTTCGGTGGTGATTGTTGTAAAACAGACGCTGACCCAGCAAAAATGATCGACTTTGTCGTTCAAGCAGGTACTGAATATGCTGCGAAACAGCTGTTGTCCAGCGTAGCCAGCCACTATACCTATACTTTGTTGCAAACCAATGCGCCTCAGTTTTTGACGACTGCGTTGAGTGCTGCCGGTCTTGGTGGTTCCGGTGCTTCGGCAGCAGCAGGTGGGGCGGCGGCAGGCGGACCAACCGGGCTGAGTGCTTTTGGTTTTACAGCCGGTATTCAGGGCGGTCAGTTGGTAGTTACTTTCGACCCAGTGAGTTTTGCGATTGCCATTGCAATCATGGCATTACAGCAATGGTTGAAATGCGATCAAAAAGAAATCTTGGTCGCAATGAAGCGCAAAGCCGATTTGTGCCACTACATCGGTTCATATTGTAGTTCCAAAGCCCTGGGCGGATGTGTGACTAAAATGGAGACTCAGTGCTGTTACATCTCCAAATTAACCAAAATCGTAAACGTGCAAGGTAAAGCCCAATTAGGAAGAGGGTGGGGTACTCCAGAAAATCCAAGCTGTGAAGGTTTCACCGCTCAAGATTTGGAGAAAATCGATTTTTCCCAAATGGACCTTGCGGGTTTTTATGATGACGTTTACGCAAATATGGCCAATGTTTCCAAGCAATCAAACCATGCTATCGAAGGTGCGGTTGAAAATATCAAAAAAGGTTCAAACGAGGTAAAAAACTACTATGATCAATAAATCAAAACTCACTACGTTGATTGCAGTCTGCATGAGCATGGTAGTAGGGCCATTGCATGCTGCAGAAACATTTAATGGCGGTATTTCATTAGACAAAACCGAGAAGTTGGTGAAATCGTCTATCCCACTGCCTGATGGAAAGCCGGACGTGCTTCTAGCTTTGGCTATGCGCCATGGTTCAGCTAGAGGGCATTTTAGTGGGAAGGCTGCTGCTGCGGTGCACAAACAGTTCAAGAAAGAAGTGCCTATCTACATTGAGGCAGTCAGGCAAGAGGCATTAAAAAACAAGCCGGGCTGTAATAAAGTACGTCTGACTTTCAAAACGACACCGCAATATGAAAGCCTTGCACCAACACAATCAGTCGATATGGAAGTTTGTCCTAATAAGCGATAAAAATCATGAAAAATTTAATCCTAACTATCCTTTCAATCATCATGTCTGCCTCTTTTTTACAGGCTGCAGCCGAGGGTATGGGGTGGTATGACCAAGATATTTGGAAAAATGAAAACCGTGCTTTCTTATGGTATCCGGATGCCAAAAAGCCCAAACAGCCTAGACAAAGCCAGACTCAAAATACTCCGGTTCGTAATGAACTTGCAGAATTTGAAATGCTGCAAAAAAATTTGGATGAGTCGCGTAAAATTGCCGTCATGAATCCCACACCTCAAAATTTGAAGCGATATATTGAACTTCAAGAGGTCGTTATGAACAAATCTGCGGCGTTTACTGACCAATGGCAAAGGGTAATTTGGCAGAACCCAAATTTGGATTACAGCCAACGTGGTCGTCCGAACAATCAACTGGCCCAGCAACAATATGATCATAACCGTCAGCAACAAAAGGCTGAGGCAATTAGAAAACTTGCAGGAGAGAACGGTATTCTGTTTGTTTTCAAATCAGATTGTCCTTACTGTCATACCATGGCTCCAATCTTGAAAAACTTTGCCGACCAATACGGAATTAAAGTTATGCCGGTCAGTCTTGATGGTGGTGGCCTTAATCATTTCCCGCGTGCTTTACCGAACAATGGTATTGCACAAAGGTTGAATGTTACTACTGTACCCGCCATGTACGTCATGGACACAAAAACCAAGCAATTTACACCTATTGGATTTGGGGTAATGGCACAAACCACGCTTGAGGATCGTTTTTTAGCGTATTCGCGCCCTGTCGGAACATTATATTAATCAAATTAAAGGCCCTATATAGGGCCTTTAATATTTATATTTCAATGTATTAACTGGTTGACAATACAGATATTTTAGGTAAAATAAAGCTTCCTTAATCTCAAGTCTTTACTGTAACTCATCTCGGTTATAGTAAGGATTCCCCTACTATAACCGCTTCATCGGAGCGGTTATGAAATTTCACATCTTTCAATTACCAAAGCCGGCCAAAGTGCTGGCTGTTTGTGTTTCCTCTACAAAATATCTATGTTTAGCAGCATCACTATCTCTCCCAATTAATAGTAGTGCCGGCATTGAGAAGAATATGGCTGACATGTTCAACTCAATGGGAGCAGAAGCCAATTATTCTGAGGCAGGCGCATTCCATGGTCAAAGTGGCAGCCTTTATACCGGTGGTAGCATTAATGTTCGTAATCCGGTCTCTGATGTCAGTCTCGGCAATATCCAACTACCGTCAATAAGTGCCGGTTGTGGCGGTATAGATTTTTTTGGCGGCTCATTCTCTTTTGCAAGTAAAGAACAGTTTATCCAATTTACCCGCAATCTTGGCAACAATGCGGCCGGTGTTGCATTCGACTTAGCACTTAAAGCCCTTGACCCCATGATTCAAGACGCAATCGGCGGTATTCGTGATTTGGTCAATCAGGTTAATCAAAGCAGTTTAAATAGTTGCAAACTGAGTCAGGATATTGTCGGCGGCGTAATGGGGAAATTGGGTTCGTTGGCCAGCTCAAACTGTCGTGCAGCATCTGTTGATTCCGGTTCGGCAGACGATGGTGGCGAAGCAGCATGGTACTGTCAAGCAGCTGACAATTTAGTCAAAGAAGCCAATAAAGTTCGAAATACTGGCAAACCACAAGACACTATCAGCTTTACCGGTGGTAATTTGACTTATGAAGCCATGAAAAACTATACCGGTCAGCGTACTAAATTAGGGTTTGACATGGACTTCTACTACAGCATGTTGGGCACGGTTGTTTTTACTCCTTTGTCGAGAGAGGATGAAGACAAAGATAAGTACAGGGTAGGTATTCAAAGTTTTGAACCACGAATCTTAAGTATCCAAGATTTATTGAACGGTAAAAATAATGCAGGCGGCGAAATCCGCGAAAAGATCGTACTGGACATGTGGACATGTAGGAATGGTTCAAAGAAATTAATGGAGAACTGTTCTGAGAAGAATAATGTTGAAGTACCTTCGTTACGGTACATGATTCATAAACGCCTTGAAACACTTCCGACTTCAATAAGGAATAACCAAGGTTGGGATTTATCTACGCGCATGCAGATCGCAGCCATTGTCAATAATAGTAAGTTACCTATATTAAAAATGGCTGTATCCGATGCCTTCCTTGGAACTGGCTATCTGAAAAAAACAGCAGTTTTAGATGCCATTGCTGTAGATATTGTAGCCAATATTTTGGACCAATCGGAACGCCAGGTACGCTCAACCTTGGGTATGTATAACAAGACAGACGAAGCCAGTGGAGACGCGGTGCGAAAATTATTTGCCAACCTTGGTGAATTACGAAGCAGAATTTATCAGGAACGTATTGATTCAATGAAAAAAATCGAGATCGAAGAAAACATGATGAGGGCTATGGAGCAGTTTGAAACACAATGGCGTTCGGCCTTTGTAGATACCAACAACTCCATGAATTTCGATTCGATGAACCGTTTCTAAGGAGAGATGATGGCTGTCGAATACTTTACTTTCCCTGGTAACGGGGAAGCTGTACGGGCGGTTTTCAATGGCGTTGCCACAATATCAGGATCTACGATGATGGGTGGCGCAATGCAGGCTGCTGCCTTATTTGGATTCCTAGTCACTCTTGCTGTTGCAGTCTTCAAATTGGATTTGAGGGAAAGCTTCAGTTATTTGTTTGTCGTGTTATTTTGTTGGATGGGTATGATGGTTCCTAAAACCACTGTACTCATTACTGAATCAGGTGGGTATGGATATACAGGCCGTCAATATACTGTTGGCAATGTACCAGTCGGCCTTGCTTATATGGGCTACTTTGTCAGTTCTTTTGGCCAAAGTATTACCCGCAAAGCCGAGCAAGTTAACCACCTGCCGGACGACCTCAATTACTCACGCACCGGAATGCTATTCGGAACACGCTTATTAGAAAATATTCGTGAAGCTCGAATACCGGATACACAGTTGACACAAGATTGGGCACTGTTTATGAATCAGTGTTCATTCTTTGATATGAACCTGTATCACTTCTACACAGTTCAAGATTTAGCACAAAGTACAGATATTCTTGCCACATTAAGTAATACCAACCAAGCTTTGTTTACTAATGTTTCCCAAACTACAGCTGAACAGAACGGAAGGCTGAAGTACAACGGCAAATCAACAACTATGACCTGCAATGAAGCAGCAAAACTACTGAAAGAACGCACGGAGTTTTATAGCAAAAATTACTTGCCTAGTTACATTGCTGATCGTGTTTTTGCAGGTTTGGGTACAAATTCGGCAGGAATAAATCGGGTAAATGCCCTGGCCACGTTAGGCAATAGCTCATTCCAGTATCTTCTGGACAATTCCCGCTTCGATACTCTGAAAAATATCGAACAGGCGGCGATGGTTGAGGTTATTCGTCAAGCAGGCATTATCAATGGCCAACGCAACCGAAATTCGGCTGCTGTACAGCAGGCATTTGCTCAAGTTCAAGCTCGTAATCAGTATATTGCTGCCCAAAAAACCGGCTCATCAATGGCAAGTTGGAATCTTCCCTTGATTCGTTCTGCTGCTGAGGCCATTCTGATTGGTTTATTCCCCTTTGTAATGATTCTCGCCATGTTAGGCGGCATCATGGCATTCCGGTTATTGAGCTTCTACATGATGAGTATGCTGTGGATTCAGCTTTGGGCACCTGTGGCCAGTATCATCAATATGATTATGACTATGAATGCGAAGCGGCTGTTTAGCGTGGAAGCCGCCAACGGCGTTATTACACCGGGAACAGGTGATACGTTATTGATGGCAGCAGCCGATGCACAAGCAGCTGCTGGGGCTGCAATGTGGCTAATCCCAGTCATCGCCGGTGCTCTTGCTATGGGCGGACGTAGTCTATTAAACGGTATGATGGGTATGACAACATCAGCCAAGACAACTGGTGAGGCAGCGGGTTCTCAAGCAGGGGCTGGGAATTACTCTGCCGGCAATATGAACTACAACAATAGCAATGCCAACAAACTTAGCTTAAACCCTGTATATACCGATCCTCAAATGACGACTGCTCAATCAGCCACTGGTACCTCATGGACAAATATGGTAACTGGAGATAGTAGAGCACAGATGAGGAATAGTAGCCTTGGCGTTTCCTCTCAATCACAGATTAGTCAATCGGAATCATATTCAAAGGCGGCAGACCGAGCAGAAACAGCTGCTCAACAATGGCAGGCTTCTATACGAGAGTCTGTATCTCAGGGAAATTCAAACCGCCTTGCCTTTGCAACTAATTATGGTATGGATAGAAGTGCCTCTGAGGGTTACGGAATGGGTTTGGATGCAGCAGAAAGTAATAAATTTTCCTACGTTTTAGATCGAGGTAAGAAGATTGGCCAACAATTTGGTATCAGCAATGCTTCTTCTATTGCCTCTGCCATTGCAATTGGACTAGGCGTAGGTGGAAATACCCGTGGAAGTGAAACAGCATCTGAACAGAAATCTGCTTCTAGTAGATTAGCTCAAACTATGATTCAAAAAGGAGCACAGGGATTGGAAAGTCTTTCTAAAAGCACTGGAATCGTTGGACAAATGGCTAGAAATATCCAAAGCTCTATTGGTGCCAATGGAAATTTAAATTGGAGAGGAGATGCTATTAATAGAGATCAAATGGTTGCTGAAATTGGTAAAAGTATTGAAGCAGGTATTCGCCAAGGTGTTAGCTTCGATAGTAATTTTACTGACAAAGTTTCCCAATCAGAAGCATATAAAGTTGCACTCAATTCTGGTAATAGTTTGGCACAAACAGCCGAAGCTAACTTTAGTAAAGCAAGAGAGGCTTCACAAATGGCTGCAGAAAGCTTCCAAGAAGCTCAATCTTATCGAGAAATGGCAGCTCGTACATATGGTAATGGCATTACTATTTCCCAAGATAACACAAATGCATTGGTACAGGGCAACCCTGAATTGACTATGAGTGAATTGAATGCAGGGCAGGGAGGAACCTACAATGCTGCAATTCGTGCAGGTGAAAATAGTCATGGTCGTTTAAAAGTTGCTGCTGAAAGTTCAGGCTGGAAACCTAATAATCTTTCACCTGAAGATCGACCTCAAAACAATACACAACCCGCTTATAAATACTACTCTGATAAAGTTTCATCCGGAGTTGGGGCGGCATTTGGAAATGTTCAAGCCCAAGCTCATCAGGCCGGTGTGATTCCAGATGGAATTAATGCTGCCATCGGTAGTAGAGGTGAGAAACTTGAACAGAACTATGAAAGTAAGTCTGGCAAAATTGAAGGCGATATTAATCAAGGTAGAAATAGCTACCGCCAAGAAGTTGGTAGGTTGGCAACACATGCTCAAAAAGCTCAAGATGAAACAAATGGGGTAGCCATGAGAATTAATACTCACGCTTTACCCTGGAACTCCGCCGGTGAAAGATACGATAATCTAATGGAAGACGTTCGTAAAGGAAAAGGACCGATAGGTGCCGGGGTAGATCAAGCAACAGCCCATTTGGGTAATCCGGCTTTAGCATCCGAATTTGACCAACCAATTCCTCAACGTCCAGGGAATACGAAGTCTAGCGGATCCGCTGTATTCCGCCCAAAGGAATAACCCCGTTGCGTAATGCCACCTCATATGGAGGCAACGGGGTAATGTGGCGTGGAATATCAAGTGGAAGACAAGTGAGAGGAAACTATGTATTAAAAGCTTCAACTGCTCATAATCAAGCCGCATTAGAGCGATATGTTCATAATCCGAAAGTGCGTGCCTTTCTTGATTTTATTGCAGCATCAGAAGGTGTAAAACATGGTTATCAAACAGCGATTGGTAACTATAGAATTACGGACTTCTCCCGTCACCCAGGTAACTCTGTTAGACGTAGTTTTACTCGAACAGATGGTAGTAGAAGCACGTCTGATGCCTCCGGTCGCTATCAATTCATGGGATATACATGGAAAGGACTGGCAAAACAATATGGCTTCACGGATTTTAGTCCTGCCACACAAGACAAAGCTGCTGTAGCCTTAATTTTAGCTAAAAAAGGTGCAATGGAAGCTATTTTAAATGGCAATTATGAACAGGCAGTCATGAAATTAGGTGGTATCTGGGCCAGCTTCCCAACAGCTCCAAATGAATACCGGCAACACAAGCGTAGCTGGGGCTTTGTTCATAATTTTTTTAGACAGAGAGGATTTTAAAAATGAGTATTGCACAAATCGTTGTACAGATTGAAGAGATGGGTGAAGGCGACTATCAAGTGCGTATGAGTTATAGTGGCGGTAATGACCTTGAAACTATCGAATCAAAAGCAGCCTTTGAGAAAATAGTAACAGCAATAGGAGAAGTGTTAAATAGCTAGGTATATAAAAAACAGGAGCTTATAAATCTCCTGTTTTTTATTTCCAATACTCCTCAGAACTCGAATCTAAGTCCGTTCCATGCCAAATGTTATCAACTTCATGAGCGTAAAATGGTTCGTTTTGCCTCATTTCTTTTTCAAATAATTCGTCATGAAATTCCGAAAGTGGATCACCACCATGAATCTTGGAATTCAAACCACCAATAGGCATATCAAAAGACTGCCATTTGCCAAATGAGGTTACTGCTTCATTAGAACCAATGTAATAGTCTACAATGGTGGCAAACACGAGTGATTGAAGCAATCCAATTATCCAAAAACCCTCAACAAAAAGATTTAATGTTACTGCCCCTGTACTAAAAAACATTACCGCAGGTGTGGAGATGGAGAATATCGCTACAAATAAGGTAGCAAGCCTAAAAAGTTTTTTAGATTTTGTTTTCAATTTGCACTCCTTAATGATTGGTAGCATTTCAGCTACCAATCCTCTTTCTTATATGATGCACATCCCATTATTTATAGGTTACTTGAATACTATCACTTGTAATCCAACGTTCATTGCCTCTGCTTGGCTGAATTTTAATTAAGCCATTCTCACCTTTTTCTAAGACCAAAGCAGACCCATAGGAAGTAGTGATTTTTTTACCAGGTTGTACATCCGTAACTTTGCTGCGGTAGGTTTGCTCCCCTGTATATCCCTCAGCAAAGGCGAAGTTTGTATAGTTTTCTTTGTACCACCAACCCATCCACTGTACTTGTCTGCCGTTGATACAGAAAATATCGGAAGTCAGTGTTTCAACTGCCCCCTTGTGATGTTCGCAATATGCTTTAAAAGTTCCTACTGCATCCTCAACTGTTTTTTCATGTTCAGATTCGGATCTTGCATAGAATTTTCGTTCGATTGTTCCCGTACTTTCAAAAATCTTGCCTTGAACAATCCGACTAAGCCCCGCCAATTTACTGTCTTTCATCCAATCTTGTACAAATTTGGGATAGGGTTTATCCAAAGAAGCTTCTAATGCTCCGTCAATTTTGGCCGGTTTTGATGCAAGATTTAAGAAATTTCCTTCAGCCAGGGCATTTGAAATGGCGATAACTGGTAATAATCCAATTATAATTTTTTTCATTTTAATATTCTCCTTTTATTCTTGGGGCTTCGCACCAAATGAAAACAGCGGCTTATGGTTCAAACCAACTGTCCCAAAATATGTTTTACATTTCACCTCCGGATTTTTGTCGCAGCCATATTTGCCATCTGGCAAAACATTGGCTTGAACAAATGTCGGCACGGCATATCCTCTAAAGAGTTTAACCAACTGCGGTGCAATTAATACGGTAATGCCCTCATCGGTAAAGCGTTTAGCCTCTGTCACTGTCTCAGAAATGGAATCATTAAGGAGACCTTTCAATACGATAATACTCTTATCTCGCTTTGCAATCCTGATAACTTCTTTATAGTTATGTTCTTTTTTGAGATTTAGACTCATTAAAATCAGATTGTCTTTATAATTACTGGTTGCCGGATCAATAATTCCATTTTTGGTCCGTAAAGCCTGGAACTCTTCAGGTGTGAACCGAACAATACTTCCTGTATCAGTATCAACACGCAGATACCCTCCGTCTTTCACATAATTCAACAAATCACCAGGCACTTCTGCACTTTGTGTTTCACGAATATCTTTGTCATGGTTTGGCCAAGATGTACCCATGACGACATTCCGGCCATAAATAGTACGATCAACCAAATAGGAACTTACCAATTCCTGAGCCACGCTGCCAGCCATATTACCGCAAGCAGCTTGTGTCAATAAGGCGGTAGCCAGCAATGTAGGTATCAAAAATTTCTTCATATATAGTTCTCCTTTAGGTAATTTGTATCAGCCTGTATTAGCCTCAAAACCTCATTTCAACTTGAACAGCTTACTGGCCATACGTCGTAGAATCCCATGTTTTTCCAGCATGTCCCTTTCCTCGGGAGTACCTTGGGATTTCTGATGTTCTAATAAGGCTGTGTACTGAGCAGCCAAAGCCGAATATTCAGCTTCCAATAAAACATGTTTATTCTTCAGCACCTCAAACTCTTCTTTTATTTGCTCAACTTGTTGTTCGTCGGCCATTATTTGATTATGTAGTGTCAAGGCCGTCTGAAAATCCGTACTCAAAGGATTACGGAGTAGGGTGCAGAGAATTTGTTTCCGAAAGGTGTTCCGAAGTTTCTCTACATGGCGATCTATGCGGTTTTTGATTTCTTCATTATCGTAATTGAGTAGCTCGTCTTCATCAATATACAAAAATGAACCCTTATCTGCCCGTATCTGCACCACCGGTATCCCTATTTTCGATAAGGCTAAACATTTAGGTGCATTAGAAGCCAATCGTGATGTATGCCAAATCTCAACCGCCAATTGCCTCCGCCACCTTATCTCATGCCTGAGTAGAGAAGAGTTACCTGGTTGATCAAATTCAAGCAAAACATCAATATAGAATGTTTTGCCATCTATCTCTATCCGATATTCGGATAATGCACGGTTCAGTCTAATAGTAACAGGCGGATGTTGCTCGGTGTGTTCAGTGTAATTTAGAACAGTCGTCAGGCCGCCGGGCAAGTTGGATAGTTCGTTCAGCACTTGTTTGCAAAGCAAGTGGGTTAGCGATTCAGGAGCAGAAGCACCACCGGAGTCGGCCTCACTGTAATAGCGAAAAAAATTGGTCGCCTTCCTCCTGGTCAAAACCATTTTCTTTCTTGTGCCGGGACGATGACGGCTGTAGTAGATCATTCCTTCTCGGTGTTTTAGCTTTGCTTCAAGTGCAGTTAACCATTCATCACCATCTGGACTCGTATAAGCAATAATTTTCAAACGATCAAAATCCTTTGGGAAGAAAAGCATCATTGGAATAAGACAACAATCAAATTCTGTATAACCTGTTTACCACTATAGGGCAATTTTTTCTTCTCCCTTTTGGATTCGACCGGCTTATATACAGACATAACCAAAATTATAGACAATGGTAATTATTTTTACAAAGTTGAACTATTCGGTAGAATACTGTATTTTGACCATAGGTTATTTACAGTACACATTATACTACTGTAAAATATAAATACAATAACTTAAAATCCAGTGGATTAATTACAGGATTTAAAATACATGAGCAACCTCAAAATCGCACGGATTTATCTTAGAGTAAGCACACTACAACAAAATTTAGAGCGGCAACGCAAAATTATCGATGAGACTAAGGAAAATGGATTTTACATAGCTGGAATCTATGAGGAAAAGGCGAGTGGGGTAAATGCAAGTCGTCCCGAATTGAATCGACTTATCGATGATCTTCAAGAGGGTGATTGGGTTATTGCAGAAAGGATTGATCGAATCACTCGCCTCCCACCCCGTGAGGCAGAATTACTGATTCAAAGAATCACCGAAAAAGGAGCCAAGCTGCATGTCCCTGACGTTTTTTCTTTCGGTAACTTAGATGAACTTATGGGTGAGGGTGATTCTCTTCCAAAATATTTAACCGAACCACTGATGGAAGCCTTGCAAAAAATGTTCTTGCGTATGGCTTTAAGTATTGCCCATGAGGATTGGAAGACAAGAAGAGAGCGTGCAAACCAAGGTATTGCACGAGCAAAAAAAGAAGGGCGGATGAAAGGCCGACCTGCAAATGAGGAATTGCACAAAAGTATTATCCAACTCACATTAAACGGTGTGAGTATTACAGGGATAGCATCCGCACTTAAATGTAGTACATCAACGGTAAGCAAGGTTAGACGAGCTTATAACCGCAAACATAAGTCAGGTGACAAGGATCAATTCGATATATTTAAACCGAGTTTGAAGAAGTAAGTAAAGGAAAATACATGCGGAATCGGCTAGGAAGAAAAGGTAAATTTTGAATATGACAGAAAGGAAATAAAGATGTGGTTCAAACAAGTAAGTTTTTATCCCATTAGCAAAGAGAAGTTACCGGATTTCGAATATCTTTCGAACAAGCTGGCACAATCAGAGTTTTCTCCTTGCCAAGGCTTGGATTGGTTTTCAGAGGGTTTTTCCTCTCCTGTTCATTTTTCTCCAGAATTAGTCTTCCCAGCCGATTTTACATGGAGAGTGGCCCTCAAAAAAGAAGAAAAAGTTCTGCCTGCCGGCGTGATTCGAGATATTTTGGACGACAAGGTTTTGGAAATTCAAAATAGTGAAGGTCGAAATGTAGGTCGCAAGGAAAAACAAGAACTGAAAGAACAAATTACTGATGACTTGCTTCCTCGTGCTTTTACAAAAAGCACTCGGACTGAAGCCGTATTTGATACAAGGCGTGGTTTTTTATTGATTAATAATGCTACCACGACAAAAGCGGAAAATATCCTGACCAAACTGCGCGAAGCGTTGGGTGGTTTGGAAGCCGCCATGCCCAACACCAAACAATCGCCGTCCTCCCTAATGACCAGCTGGCTGTTGCAAGGCCATTGCGAAGGTGGCTTTGAATTGGACAGTGATTGCGAACTCAAAGGCGTCGGCGATGTTGTTCCGGTTGTCAAAGTTTCCAAACAAGACCTGACCGCCGACGAAGTGGTACAACACGTCAAAAACGGCAAAACAGTTACCCAGCTGGGCTTGGTATGGCGCGAACAAATCGCGTTCATCCTCACCCAAGACTTTACACTCAAACGCATACAATATTTGGACTCTTTGCAAGAAGAAGCTGAAAACAATGGCGATGATGCCGCCAGCTTGACGTTTGCTTCTCAGATCTTGATGACAGAAGGCATTAGCTTGATGTTGGAGGAGTTGGTCACATATCTCGGTGGATTTGAGTAGGAACAACTATTTTTACGATTTAAAGTAACTAGCTGGTAACAAAATCAATATAAATTTTTGAAATTTTATATTTCAGTGGGTGCTTTGCCCCCACACCCCCAGTCTCGCCGCCGACAGCTCGGGAACAGGGAAGGTCTTCGCCCTTTTCTGCTCCCTTACTGAAGCGTATATTCGTCTCATGTCAGTAAATAGGGTATTCATAAACGCCCTAGTAGGACAGGACGTTTACAAAGCTTCCCCATTGGCAGCCATTCAACTCAAAAATGAACAAATGTCGCCTGAAACATGGCGGCTTTTTTTGAAAGGAAAATAAATGCCACACCAAAATAGAAACTGGCAACGCCGTTGGACGGTTGATTTTGAAACTCAAACCGCAACACATGAAGATGGTTGGGTTTTTCAATTTTCAAAAGTTTCAGACGGTGTATTTGATGGAAGTCTGATTTCTCAGCCCAAGAATATCACGATAGAACAAATTAAAAACGCGCCTATAATTGCGAAGGAAGCAGGTGAAGTGTGGATGAGAGCGCGAAAGAATAGACATTAACCAAAGGTTTTTCTTTCTTTTGCACTTAAGGTTGCTAAATGTTGTTGCATAAAGGCATCTAAACTAAACATATACTAAGGCTGATTATTATTTTTAAATACTCGATTCTTGAAAAAAATCCTGTCATACCAATATACATGCCGTATCTATAATCTTCACTCTAGGAGCCTAAATATGCCGTTAAAACCTGGACCAAAACCGATTGCAAAATCAACAGGCAAACCCGATCAGCGACGCCGTGATAATAAAAGCACGCCTGGAAATACTCCGTCTTTAAAACCAAGCAAGTCATCCGGCAACCGTTGAGCCTGAACCTCCCACGCCCTCAGCTTATACAGAGGGTGTATTCCGCTAAAAATAGAAAAGCCCGGCCGCCGCACCAAACAAGTGCGGCGGCCGGGCTTTTCTGCATTATTGTGTCATTTATTTGTAACTTTGACATCATATTTTGTTTAATATTTGAAGAGTTAAAAAAAGGTCGTCTGAAGTTCAGACAACCTTTTTTCTATGGAATATTATCCACAGATTTTGTGGATGTTTTGGGGAAATCATATCCTTAGACTACGAGCAAATCCGCAAACCGTGTGGTATAGCACAGGCTCAACCTATCTCTGTTCATTTTCCAGTCATCCGCAAGCAGTTCGGAGGCAAGTTTTAGACGGCCTCTACCGTACCGGCGATTGATTTTGTCCCATGCCTCCATAACTGGATTGACGGCTTCCGGCTGCCATAGGTCCGTTTGTACATGTCCGGCTGGTTTCAGCCCATGCAATTCTATCCCGCATTTTTTATAGAGGTAGCCGCCTCGGTAAACGTTCGCCAACAGATTTTGCGCCTCCCGGTTCAGGATGATGGTATCTGCTGTCGGCACGGCCAAATTACGGCTCAGGCTCTTATGGTATTGAGGGGCTTTTTCCCGGAAAAAATCCGTGTGTAGGAATACGGTAACGGCAGAAGCCGCCAGTCCGTCACGACGCAAGGCTTCTGCCCCCGAGCTGATGTGATGTGTAATCGCCGCCTGCAACGCCTCCGGTGTTTCGATACACATTCCAAAACTGCGGCTGCGGACAAGATTCTGCCTTGTTTGCGGTTCGGGGTGCAAACCATCACAGGCAATACCCTGCATTTCGCGCTGCGTCCGTTCGACCGTCACGCCGTATCGCCGGCGCAGGGTAGCGGTATCCGCCCGAACAAAGTCCAATGCGGTATAAATTCCTTGTGCCGCCAGTTTGGCCGCTGTTCTACCCCCGATTCCCCAAATCTCATCGACACTCTGGCTGCGCAAGGCACGAAGGCGGACAGACTCATTCCAATCTGACCAAACCACCACTCCTCCAAAGTGATCGGGGTAACGTTTGGCAAGATGGTTGCAAAACTTGGCCAGCGTCTTGGTCGGAGCAATGCCAACGCAAGTTGGTATGCCAACCCATTGTAAAACACGGCAGCGAATTTGATGCCCATGTACAGCAAGATTTTCAATGCCGGACATATCTGCGAAACATTCATCAATAGAATAGACTTCAACCGCCGGAACACACCCAGCGATAGTTTCCATCATCCTCCGGGACAGGTCTGCATAGAGTTCGTAATTGCTCGAATAAGCTTTCAGACGGCCTTGAGAAACTAAGTGTTTCACACGGAAATAGGGTTCCCCCATCTTAATGCCTAAAGCCTTTGCTTCGGTAGATCGTGCAACCACACAGCCGTCGTTGTTTGACAGGACAACGACTGGGGTATTTTTCAATTCCGGTCTGAAAACTCTTTCGCAAGAACAGTAAAAGCTGTTCCCATCAATAAGGGCAAACATCTTAGCTTCCCTGACGAACATCTTTGATAACGAAGGTTACAACGCCAACGACTGTCCAGGTATCACTGTCATCAGGTATAAAGTCAGGGTACTCGCCGGAGGCATTTTCAGAGTGTAGCTCGGGCTTGCGACCTGGAACTTTGTACAGTCGTTTGATCGTAAACTCATTGCCAACATCGGCCATCACAATATCGCCGTGCTTCGGCGTTTTGGATCGGTCGATGATCATAATATCGTCTTTACCGATACCCGCGTCGAGCATGGAATAGCCACCGGAGCGTGCGGCGAAGGTGGCAGACGGGTTTGTGATAAGGTATTCGTTAAAATCGAGATAGTCAGCAACATACGGCTCCGCCGGAGATGGGAATCCTGCGGGGATTTTCTCGAGAGCATATGGTACTTTTAGTGTTGTCCGATTAATGGGTATAAGGCTACCTTGAGGCATGGCTGTAGAAGCGATCATGGCATCGACTGTTGGTATCAGTGACACCGGGATACGTTTAACCGCAGTAGCTTCACCGGACTTGCTTTTGCGTCCTGCACCATCTCTTCTTCCACCGCGTTTTTTTGAAGCTTGTTCCATAATGAGCTATTTTGATTTCGTAACAAAATCATTCTAACAAAAAAAGGCTCACACGGAAATTTGTGTCTGCATTTTTTTGTTCAATGTATCAATTACCGCCTTTGCCGGCGAAAATAAAGGCATTGAGTTAAAAAAAGGTCGTCTGAACTTCAGACGACCTTTTTTTAACTCTTTAATACAGCCTGGATCTGTTGTTGCATGCTTCTGCCTTGGCCATCCTCTTTGACGGCCATGACGAACAGGCATTTCCCATCACTTTTATCCGCCCAATAACGACCAATTACCTCTTTTTCCTTACTGTCATCGTTTGTGGCTAGGCTTTTGCCTTTATATTCCACTACCAATATCCTGCCGTCGTTCAGTTCGCAAATAAAATCGGGGAAAAAGCGTTTATTGCCTGAACTACCTGAAAGGGGAAGCCAAAACCCTCGTTTCCCGATGTCTGGGTTGCGTATCCACCATTTAACTTCTTTGAGGGTGTCCAAATAGAAGGCACATTCGAACTCTTCACCTGTGGGTTTTAGGTTTTCAATTTCATCAAAGAAATGTTTTTGGAAACGATACTTCCCCTGATAGAAGGGTGGCATGGGAACGTAATTTTCAAGATTAAACTTGTAACAGAATTCTGCATCTAAACATGCTTCCCATTCTGAACTATCATCAAACAGAGTTTGCCGGTAACACTCACCGATAGCCTTACTCCGGTAGCTGTCAATCAGCCCTGAGATGGCACGGCTTAGGGCAAATTTGTGGTGTATTAAGTCGGCGAGTGTATTTTCTGGTTTAGAGAGAAGATTATCAACAACACGTTTCAGGAATGGCAACATCTGCTTTATCGGAGTATGTGCGTGATCAATTTTATCAGCCAGCCAACGTACCAAATCATCAGGTTCAACTTCTAAAAATCCATCATCCGACGCTAAATTCTGCTGACTGGAGCGATAAACAACTTCTTTATTTGAGCTTTCGTCCAAGTCAATTTGGAAAAAACGATCACCTTCCGTATGAAAGCGAACTTCCGCCGGATAGTCGTTGATGTTCCAACCTGCAACCTCTGTCAGTACATCAGCTTCAAACAAATCCAATTCACCTTGATATTTCAGGCATAGTTGGGGGATTGCTGGAAAAATCTCACCTTTTTCTGCAGGAGATTTAGCTAACTCGATCTTATTGTTGTGAATTTCAATCCTGTCAGCCGCTGCTTTTCGTTTTTTACCGTTTGGTGTATTTTCCAATATCAGTTGACTTGTTTTGTCATCGATAGGACCACTAACTTGTAAAAGGGTAGATCCATCTTCCAGTATAGTCATACGAATGCTGTCGCGTTGCTCTTTGTCCAGTAAACCCATGTCTGGCAAGCTTGTTAGCTCAAATGTTGAGGTAGGCTGAAAATGAGGCTGCGATGTTACGGTACCGAAAAGGTCATCTTGGCCCGAGATGCTGTTATCCGATATGTTTTCACCTGATTTCAACATCTTGGCAATTTCCAAGTGATTAAATCCCATATCGATCAATTTATCTGTCAAAGTTGCGGCTGCCATTCCAAATTGATAGGATAGTAAGTGCGCATAAGCACAATTTAAATCCTCAACTATCCTTTTTTTGGCATAAGGCATACGCAGCACGCGACCAAGCAACTGTTCTGCATCTTTGGCTGATGAGACGTTCTGTAATGAGCAGAATACATAGGCAAACGGGCAGTCCCAGCCCTCCTTAAGGGCTTCAACTGTAATAACGATTTCTATAGGGCATTGAGGCGATAAAAGGTCAATATTATCCAGTTCTCGTTGCGTCCCGGTTACTACCGCGATTTTACTATCATCTATGTTGAGCTTATTGATCAGATAATCACGAAGAACATTAACCGTTACGGTTCCATTTTTGTTTTCGGCTTGGAACAGTATGACGGGTCGTATATATTCAGGTTCTAACTGAGCTTTGCTTGCAAGGTCGGAACGCTGTAATACCGCTGCATCGACTATTTCTTCCCAGCTGTGAGAGCTGTGATCTTGTAAATAAATCGGCAATTTAATCATGCTTTCCGCTTTGAGTGCGGCTGCTCCAACATGATAGATAATATTGCTACCAAAATGAGCGTCTGTATTAGGAGTAGCAGTAAATTCCAAAATGGCCGAAGGTTTCAGACGGCTTAATGTATCAAAAGTTAGCTGGGTACGGGCATTGTGTGCCTCATCGACAATAACCAATGGTCGATAGGCGGCGAGTAGATTAGCAAACGAACATTTGACCCTACCGACAGAGGATCTTTGAAGTCCTTGTTCAGACAAATCATCTTCTGTGATACGTTCAAGTATGGAGAGTGATGATTCCGGCAAACGTGCAAAATGCGCTTCCAAATGCTCGTTGTGCTTGTAGATTTTGCGCATTTCCTTTTTCTGGCTGTCAATGCGGAAATTTGCAATGGTGGAAACCACGACGATGGTTTTGCCTCCGAAATCTTGCGGTTTGAGCTGCGCAAAGTTTTCAACCGTCACGATTACCACCTCCCGCTTGAACGCGGAATCCAGTGCCTGCCGGTAGGCATGGCGGGGATTGTTGAGTGCAGAGGCAGTTTGTGTTTTGACAGTATCGCTCGGAACCAGCCACAAAACCACCGGATAGTCGGTGTCCAGATAATCTTGAGCGGCACTAGATACGGAATGTGCTGCCAGCAACGTTTTACCGCCGCCGGTGGGAATACGGACACAGACATAGGGGATATTCAACTCTTCACAAGGCTTTCGGTAGGTTAAATCAGGTTGCAATCGTGCAAAAGCCTCTTCAAACGGCATATCGCGACACAAAGTCAAAAAGTCGGAAACATTGCCCAATGCGTCCTTCTGATATTTTTTCAGTTCCATTATCTTCCCCTTATTTGTCCGTAACGTGATACGGAATCTGTTTGAATGTGATCAGCTTCTGCTCAAGCGTAGAATCACCCAAGCGACAGGCTTCGCCGTATACCACGATTTTGATTCCGTCTGAAACAAATCTATCCAGATCGGGTAATTCCGACAGCACTTTTCGGGTTAGTACATTGCCGCTCTGTGGCCGTTTGTCGCCCAATATGCCGTTGTATAGCAGGTAATAGGCAGTATCTTCATGTATACCAATCAATGGTGTACCAGCTTTTAGGCTGTTAGAATCAGATAATGGACGATGTGTAATATGGAACCAGATAAAGGCAGCTAGTCCATTAAAGCTAACCTGTTCGTTAATATCACCGTATGAGTCGAAGATGTTTTCTCCCAACTCGTAAAAACGAAACGAACCTCCACCATTCCAAATATTTGTACTTTTCATTTTTTTTGTTTTAGCTGCCTTTTTTAATGCTTTCAAAGTTTCTTTGTCAATCAGATTGGTTTCTTTACCAATTACATTTAATACTTTTGAAAAAACTTTAATATCATCAATTTTCAAACCAAGTGATTCTAACGTGTCATTTTCAAGTTCATAATATTCTTTACCTAAAGAAATTCCACCCTGTTCACCATCAACAACTTGTTTCATGCGAGGTACAACGAGAGTCTTGGCATGTTCGCCGATGTCAATACCAATATATCGACGATTCATTTTATGAGCTACAGCAGCAGTTGTCCCAGAACCCGCGAAGCTGTCAAGTACAAGGTCCCCTGGTTCAGTAGTTATTAGGAGTATTTTTTCAATTAATTTTTCTGGTTTAGGAGTATCAAAATCTAGATTTAACTTTTGAAGTTCTTGGGTTGCTTCAGTTGCTGTTCCTGTATCATCCCACCAAGTTTTTACGCTACTACCTTTAGATTCAGCTTCGCTTAAAAAACGCTTCATTTGTGGCTTTGATTTGCCGGTTTTACCAAAAACAATTCTATTATCAGCAAGAGCTTTTAAATATTCATCTTGTGTTGTGCGCCAACATCGTCCTTTGGGTGGCCAATATTCTTCACCTGTATTTGGGTTTGTAATTGGATACGTTAGATTTGGTCGAATATTAGGTGCATCAAAAGGGGTTGCATACCACAACCCACGAGGGTCATTATCTGGATTGCTGTATTTGTCAGCATCGACTAACTGCAATCGATTTAGTGCAACTTTGTCTTTTGATTTTGCGTAAACTAAAAGATGATTATGGGATAGGCTGATAACAATATCACTTTGAACACTTTTCCTATGATTCCACACTATATTGGCTACAAAATTTCCCCGCCCGAAAATTTCGTCGCACATTACTTTCAGATAATGCGCTTCTCGGTCGTCAATAGTAATCCAAATACTGCCGTCTTCCGCCAGCATTTCATACAATAGCTCGAGGCGTGGGTACATCATATTGAGCCAGATGCTGTGTTCAAGCCCGTCGTCGTAGTGGGTAAAAGCTTTTTGGGTATTGTACGGGGGGTCGATGAAGACACATTTAACGCTGCCGGCGTAAAACGGTAGCAGGGACTTTAAGGCATCAAGGTTATCACCCTGAATGATGATATTATCTGTATTTTGATGATTGAAGCTGGTTCCTTCATTATCACAGACAGAATCTGAACTATACGAGTATTCTGGTTTTTCTACCAATAAGCGGTACGGGCTTTTCTTTGCAATATGTACCGCTTTCTGTTTATTAGACCAATCTAGTATGGGCATTGTTTTACCTTGAAAGTTTGATGAACTAAATTTGATTATGGCATTATAGCTATATTTTGAATTTGTAACAAAACCAAAATAGTTATTCCTTTTGTATGAACATAGGAATTAAAAGATTAATAATCCATTTCTTTTCTACTGTAACATATTGAAATTTCGAATGGTGTTTTACGGAACATTTCATTTATCCGGTAAATTTCCTGCCATGCCTTGTGCAATAAAATGTTCCGTACAATGGGAATTGCATTCAATATCCGATATTGTCGGTTATAGATTTTTCGTCTCCTACACCAAATTCTCAAAAGTTCGTCTTCATCATTAATTACGATATGCTTCAGAATTAGTCCCTTTGAACCTACGGGAAGCAGGTAGCGCGGATCGGGATTATCAAAGTGTCGTCCTGAACCATTAAAGTCATAAAGAATGTTTGGCTGCATACCGGTAATATTGTGTGTATCCCGTGGATCAGAAATTTCTCCCCTCCATTCAAAGCATAATGTTTCAGATCGGTTTTCAAGTTCGTGTACAGGGACTTCTCCAAGCAAACCTAAAAAATTCATCCCACCATCGTATTCTGTTATTTGGAATGGGGTTTCAAACCTGTGATTTGCTATCAACATATCAAACAACCGATCAATATATTCACGCCGGAGCAAAAGCATTATTTTTCCTTATTTAGTCGTTTCCCATCCACGTCCAAGCCAAACACCGCTCAAAATCTACAATATTAGTAAGTGTTTCAAAAAGTTTATATCCTAGATAAACTTAAGAATTTCCGTTTGACATAGTTTATACTATACAAGAGGCTGAATTTACAATCCAAGTGCAACAAAAAAAG
>NZ_KV820414.1:47980-57905 GCF_001815375.1 Neisseria sp. HMSC065C04 | reverse complement strand
TGGTGTTTGAAGACGGCGGCAACGATGTCGGGAACAGTTTGGTGTTGAAACAGCCGAGAAGTTTGGAAATGTTTCATTGCCGCGAAGCGCGGCTCTAAAACAAAGCGGTAAACGGTTTCATCCTTGGATACCGACAACTTCTCGCATGAGGTGATAATGCCCTGCCATTGCTTCGCCGGGGGATCGTCTGAAGCAGACCCGAATGCCCCGGCCACTTCCGACAGTAAGCCTTCCTGCAGACGAATCTCAAATGCTGCGTGTTGGTTGAGGTAGGAAGACAGAGGCAGCGAGGAATCGGTCGAGGTAGCGGTGATTTCGACACGGTAAGCGGCATTGACTGCTTTTGACGGAGGAAAGCCGTCTGAAAGTATTTTTCAGACGGCATCATGATAAAACTACTTATAGATTATAAAGACAATTAATTGTTACAATTTTTAATAATAATTGATTTAGGTATCTTCTTAATTAAATTAGTAAAATCATTCCTAACCTCAGTATGATTAATATTTAATTCTTTGTTATTGATTAGTATATATATATTTCTTTTATCTTTAGAAATATAACCATCCTTAAACCTAAACTCTTTATATATACCTGAACTTAACTTATTTCCCTTTTTAAAATTATATACATACAAAGACTTACCTGTCTCCCCATAGTAAGTTGAAGTAATAAAACAATGATTTAACCTATCTTTAAATAGTTTTAGTTCCCCTCCCTCTAAACTTGACTCTTCATCATCAAGTTCAGAAGTAAAAATTAAATTTACTCCGTATGCATTTTGACATAATAAGACAAAGAATGTAAATATGGCTAGCATTATATTTAATAATTTCATAATAACTACATCTAAATATCATATTCAACAGCTAAAGGATCGCCACCAGCAGCTTTTACAGCTGCTCTTAGTTGAGCCATATTTTTACCAACCTTCAATTCGAAATTAGAATAATCCTTAAATTTTCTCCAATGTCCTCCCCATGCTAACCCCTCTTCAATTTCTATATGTGCAATTATTTCAGTAATCTAATATTCTCTGCATCATCTTCCTTTTTCATGTGGAGTCTGCCATCCTGCCAAATTGGAAACACATCTATTGCGAGTCCAAAATTATGATTACTTTGCCCTCCTTTTGCATTTGTTACTATTGATCCAGGCATTGTTCTCCCTTTGGCATACAATTCATCCTGTTCTCTGTATGTCCTATATCCCTGCACAATTCTTAATTTAATTTGATGTTGTTCATACACTTTTTTAATAAACCTTCTCACTTTATCTTAAAATTGAGGATGAAGTTTATTAATTTTTGTTTCATTTTGATCATGTATCCCTCTATTCTCCTTAACCACTGTAACAGGCTTCCCATCCACAGAATTTACTCGCTTTACCTCCTTTCTCTGCCTTAATTGGGGAGATGTATATTTTGCACCGTTATCTCTCTTTGGTCGACTAGCTGTTCCTGTAGCAGAGGAAGGACTCATCTGCACTTTTCTTGCAGATAGTTGGTTACCTATTTCTTGTGTTTTTTCATCATAAATTTGGTAAAAGATAAACTGAGAGTTAGTTCAAAGGGAACGCTTCCTGTTTAATAAAACAATTTAACCAGCCACTGTATAATTTTTGCATCTATCCGTTGAAGGAGGTTGGGATACAGTGGAGCAACAGGACCGCCGTCAGGTCCGCCACTCCAGCCGATATATTCGTCATTGATAGAGAGTCTTGCAAAATTTCCAGGAACCCATTCTGAATCAAATGGGGATGTATCTCGATAATAGTAGAGCAAATTATCCTTTTCATCGGCAATAAAGATTGCTGTCCTAAAGCCGTTCCATCCTGTGCAGGCAAAGATTTTTCTATTTTGTAATGCCTTTTGATCTTGTAATAATTTATTTTTAAATCTAATTATCTCTTCAACTTTTTCTTCCTCTCTGCTATGTCTAGTTTCACAAAATTCATATTCCTTATCATCAGATAATCCTTTTGAGATTTTGTTTATAAAATAAAATCCACAAGAATAATTGTTATATTTAATAAAGTCATTATTCTGGTAGCATTCGCTATTTATATCCAGGTTATTAATTTCCTTTCCAATATCCTTGATTCTCCAATATTCCACTAACCCAAATATCAATATAAAGAAACCAAACTATTTCACTATTTTTCTATTTTTCATAAATTTTGCCTATTATTTCAAAACTACTTCAATTGTGATTAAAACGATATTCTTTGAAGGGTAAAAATACCGGAAGGTCCTCTTTTATCTTTTAAGTGCCTGAATTTTAGAAAATAAATATATTAATTTTTTATTTATGGCATAGCTTATCAATAAATTCTGCTTCTATCCTATGGAAAATATATGGGTTTATAGAAAAGGATTCTGCTTGAGCATATAGGCCTAAATCGAATATACCTTCTTCATCTAAGTTCAAATCTAATGACATTCCTTGCCAAACTTCATTATAGAGATAATAAAAAGATAGCAATTTACCTTGGTCATCATATAAATAGATACCGGAGTTGAGACCGTCTATACTTAAAAAATTTCCTATACTATCCAGACAAACAACAATTTTTTTATTTTCACTTATGCTAAACCTTTCGCATTGGTCTCCATCACTAGGAACTTGATAACTAGGTAAAGTCTTTTCTTTATAATGACAATATGCGCTATATCTAAAATAAAAATAAGAAAAAATTATAGTTAACAAAATAGTTATTAAAGCAAATTTTTTAAACATGATTCCACTTTAAAAGAAGGTCGTCTGAAAAGTCTCAGGTGACCTTTATTAATATTGGGTTGCCAACCTAAACTACTCTTACTTTATTCCCTATACAGAGTCACAATGCTTTGGCACCACTATGTTTGAAACGACAGGATTAGTCTATTTTTCATAACTGCAAGCAAGGGTGTTCATTTCCCATAGCAATTTGCTTTTTTTCAACATTTTCTCCATTCTTTATTAGAAATTTCTTTATGGGTTAATCCTGTCAAACATTCTCTTTCCCAATCTAAGCATTCTTGTTTTAAGAAAGAAAAGCCAATTGTCTTTCAGGATAGCATGTTAAAATATTACTGCAGTCTTTCCTCATCACCAGCCATTACACTGCCTAATACGAATTCCACCTGATGGTTCGGGTAAAACACCCCTATAATATCTTAGGGATTCGAGTATTCAGATAACTGTGCCGTATAACGGTAAGTCATCTAGTCATCAATATCGATCTACCCCTGCCATATTTTACTAAATGATTTTGGATCTCTAAAATTAATGTTCACTCAAATATTTTTTAGTTTCCTCTTGTATCTCTACAGTACATGGAAATTCATTAAAAATATTAGCATTACAATATAATAGGTATTGTTTCAATTGCTCTTTAGGTACATCTTGTATATCACGATCTCCTATGGGGTCGTAGTATATGCTTTGAAAAAACCACGGCTTTTTAAAAAAAAATATATAATTATTGTCAAATTCCCCTGTTCTATCAACAATACCTATAAACAAATACAATAATATAAAAATAAAAACCAGCATTTTATTCATAAAGTTTCCTTATCTAATTTTTTAAGTTGTAATGCTTACCTTAAAAACAGCAAGGGACGTTAACTTTAGGCTGTCTGAAATGGTTTCTTTACAGATTCCACATCTTGCTTCGTACTCTATCGATCTGTCTTTCCTTCAAAAGCCAACAAAAACACGAGTTTTCAGCTATTTTCGTGCCTAATATCCCCTTTTCTTCCTTACCTCTCACAAACATTCAAAACCAACCGGCAACAACACTGAACAGATGAGTTATACCGCTCCATATCCATTTACTCATTGCAACCGTTATCCACCCCATTAGCACCAATACAATCAAACCGAAAAAATCAGGTATATGCATATAAAGCCAAGCAGAAACAGGTTTTTGCCAAAAATCTGATTGTTGCTGTTTCTTCTCCAAAGCCAAATGCATAAATGGTCGCTCTAGATGCAGATCGCTGTCTATACCATACTCGCTGCGCACATATTCATTGATGATTTTCAAAGTACGGCGGCTCGGTTGCAGGAAAATATCGATAAGTGTACCGACAACAGGAATCATACCGAGCACCATATCGGCAAAAGCAAGATATACAGCAGGACGCATTTTATGATCCGGCACGCCCAACTCCCGTCCCATACGAAAAGCCTTCATCGTCAGAAAAAGTCCGGCAATATCCCCAACAAAGGGAATCATCGATAATATGGCATCAACGCCTATCCCCTGTTTGGTAAAAGGAATGCAAAACAAACTGTCCATAGTATTGGCATATTTAGCCAACTCGCGCTCACGTCGGATGATTTCCTGACGCTCATAAGGTATAGGTGTGTGCTTCATCATGTTTTATTGTAGTGGTTTAAAAAATTTAGAATGGTACAACATTATTACCGTTTAAGGTCATTCTCTATAAAAGCCAATTACAGCATGGCCGTTTGTAACACAAGGTTGTCTGAAAAGCATTTGAGTGTTTTTCATTTCATCGTCAGACGACCTTCCTCACTTAAGAGTATTCACTTTGATCAGGCTGGTTATTCAATTATGACAATGAACTTAATATAGTATCTGTGAAGATGCTGGCGGTAAAGGGGGAAGGATTAACGGGAAGCAGACCGTCGGTTGTATTTAGGTAATTTAAAATCTTAGTGCCACCCTATTCCATTACACCTACTATCAGTGATAGGGCGACAGTCTATGAGTTGAAAGTAGTTGGTATCGTACTAAGGCTCCCTGCTCTCTACCCTATTCCACTAACCAATAATTAAGTGGTAGAGTTACGGCAAGATTAAACTGCCAAATTTCTCTTATAAACCTATTGATTCTATACCAAAAATTGAAGTACTATTGACCCACTCTCTAGAGTATCATTAACTCTCAGTTAACAATCAGGAACAAAAAGCGAATTTGATGTAAGAATAGGAAACGGTCCCATATTTTATATTATGTTAAATTCATAATACTAGTATTTTAGCCTGCTAAGTCCTGTTTCTTCTAGTTGTACAATCACTTACATAATTCAAATATAAAAGGCCATCTGAAGAATTTCAGACGGCCTTCTCTTTATCAATATCCATGAAACCAATTCAGATCACAGTTTTATTCCAAAGCATGATTAAATTTCTTTGATAGAATTTTAGATAGCCCTATTCATTGACTACCACCACTTTCCCAAACCCGTCCGCGCTTTGCAAAAAATGGTGGGCTTCGGGAACTTGTTCCAATGTAAACACGCGTTCAATTAAGATTTTCACATTAAATTGCCAGATATAGTCAAACATCGCATCCAGCTTGGCTTGCGACACATTGCCCGAATGAAAGGCGGTGAGATAGCTGTTGTTTTTGAGTTCGATAATCGGATCAAAACCGTTTACGTATCATATATTACCTAGCTGCCCTGTATTGCAGACGATGCCGTATTCGTTGATGCGGGTGAAAGAATCACACAAAGTTGCCGGCCCGACCAATTCCAGAATTTTGTCATAGCTTTGGTCGGTTTGTAGTTTGCCATCGGCTTCAGTAATCACTTCGTCAAATCCGACTGCTTGCAGATGGGTAGCTTTGGCAGGATTACGCGTTGAACCGTGTAATACGATATGCGGAAACCGTACTTTAAGAAGCTTTGCAAAGGCTATGCCCACACCGCTGCTGGCACCACGCACCAATACACGATCTTGCGGCGCGATACGAAGCTGCTGTAATGAGCCGAACGCGGTGTAGTAAGTTTCGGGAATTGCGGCAAGGGCTGTCCAATCCAAATCGGTATGTTTGGGGTAAATTTGCTCGTTTGGCAGCAACACATATTCGGCGTAGCTGCCGTCAAAGGCGCGCCCCATTTCTCTCCCATAATAGAAGACAACCTTTTGTCCAACCGCCAGTGCAGGTGTGGAACTTTGCACCACTTCGCCTACACATTCAATGCCCAAGATGCGCGGAAATTGGACAGACGGCGATTTGCCTTCACGCGTGAAAATCTCGGAATGGTTGATGCCGAAGCCTTTGATTTTTACCAGTGACCACCCCTCTTTGATATCAGGTGTTGGCACGTCTTGATAAATCAGTTGTTCCGGACCGCCGGCTTGGTAGATTTTTACGGCTTTCATAATACCTCCCTAAGAATCTGATGCTTTCAGGTAGCCTACTGCCAATTTTACTTTCCTAACAACCCATTTTTCTCCAAATAATCCCGCGCTACATTTTCCGCGCTTTCGCCTTGCACTTTCACGTGGTAGTTCATCTCGCTCATTTCCTCTTCGCTAATTTTTCCCGCCAGTCGGTTAAGTGCGGTCACAATTTGAGGATTTTTTTCAGCAAATTCTACTTTCATCAGCGGTGCGCCCTGATAGGCGGGGAACAGGGAAATATCATCTTTCAGTAAGCGCAATCGATATTGTTTCAATTCTGCATCGGTGGAAAAGGCTTCCACTAGGTCGATTTTGTCATTCAACAATGCCGTATAGCGTAAGGCAGGTTCCAAGCTAACAATATGTTTTAGCGTGATACCGGCTGCCTGCATGCCTTTATAGCCATCCTCTCGGTCGATAAATTCCAGTGAGAAACCTACTCGGATATCGGGCGCTACCTGCTTCAAGTCGCTGATTGTATTCAGTTGGTGCTCCGCGCCGTAGCTTTCTTTGACTGCCAACGCATAAGTGTTCTGATAAGACATTGGTGGCAGAAACTCTAACTGATATTGTTCCGCCAATAATTGTTTGCCCCGTTGATAGGTTTCATCTGGCGACAGATGGCGGTTCTTCTGTTCAGTTGGTACTTGTACTAAGGCTTCCAGCACTGTGCCGGTGAATTCAGGATAAATATCGATTTCGCCACTATTCAGTGCGCTAAACAGGAAAGTAGTTTTGCCAAAATTAGGTTTGACTGTGACTTTCACGTTCGAATTCTCACGTTCAATCAATAATTTATACATGTTAATCAGAATATCCGGCTCACTCCCCATTTTGCCGGCAACCACCACGTTTTTTGTGGCAGGTGTAAATGAAATCTGCGACAGACCGAGTGCGCCGAAGCCCACCGCCAATGCAAGAATAATCGGCAACTTGCGTCGCGATTTCTGCAACAGCCCGATAATGCCGCTTACACCGACAGCCAATAACGCGGAGAGTAATGCGCCGGTAAACGTCATTGTCATGTTGTTGCGGTCAATGCCGAGCAGAATCAGGTTGCCCAAACCGCCTGCACCGATTAAAGCAGCCAGTGTTGCCGTGCCGACAATCAGCACCGCCGCCGTACGAATGCCCGAAATCATGGCAGGCAAAGCCATCGGCAGCTCAATCCGACACAATGATTGCCAGCGCGATAGTCCGAATGAGGTGTACGCATCTTGAATCGATTGGTCGATTTGGGTCAGCCCCAAATAGGTATTTTGAAAAATAGGCAACAGCGCGTATAGCGTGAGCGCAATCAAGACGGGCGGTGAACCGATACCGACAAACGGAATCAGCAAACCCAGCAGCGCCAAAGACGGAATGGTTTGCAATATATTGGTAAACTGCAATACCGCTTCCGCTGCCCGCTGTCTGCGCGCAAACAACACGGCGGCAGGCACCGCAATTGCCACTGCCGCGAGCAAAGCCAGGCCGGAAAGCCATAAATGCGTAAGCAGCATTTGCCAGAGTTCTGCCGGGGTAACGTTTAGGGATGAGAACATAGTTTTAAATTTTATGTTTAGTACGTTGAATAATAGATGTTTATGTTTGCTTTACAGCAAGGTATTAGCGCCTTGAAAGAGGTTTCAGACGGCCTTCACCATCATAACACTGCCCTTCTCACAGCTTCCTGTCCCTGTTTATCCAACCGTAAGAATTGGTTGATGATGCGTTGGGCATCGGGTGCGTCGGCGGTGGAAAACAGCGATTGCACATAATCATTTGCCGGCTGCTTTTTGATTTCTTCAGGTGTGCCAATTTGTACCAGTTTGCCATTATGCATTACACCGATACGGCAAGCGAGTTTGGCGGCTTCTTGCATATCATGGGTAACGAAAACGATAGTGGTGCCAAATTTTTGGTGAATCATAGCAATTTGGTCTTGCAGCACGGTGCGTACCAGCGGGTCAAGTGCTGAAAACGGTTCGTCCATCAGTAGAACTTGGGGCTTGGCTGCAATGGCTCGCAAAATACCGATGCGCTGCTGTTCACCGCCGGAAAGTTCGTGCGGATAGCGGTCGCGGTAGTGCGCAGGGTCAAGTTCCACCAGCTCCAATAATTCATTCACACGCGTTTTGCGTTCGGCTTTCGGCCAGCCCAGTACGTCAGGCATGAGTTCGATATTTTCCGCGACGGTCATAGTGGGAAAAAGCGCGATCTGCTGCAATACGTAACCAATTTGGTGGCGGAGCTGGCGGATGTCGTAGTCTTTAATCCGTTTCCCGTGTAGATAAACGTTGCCATCGGTCGGTTCAATTAGCGCGTTAATCATGCGTAAAGTGGTGGATTTGCCGCTGCCCGAGCCACCTACCAACACGAAAAATTCACCCTGATAAATGGTCAAATCCAAATCACGCACAGCATATTTGCCGTCATAATGCTTGCCTGTGCCACGAAATTCGATAAATGGGACAAGATTATTTTGCATATTGTGCCTTTACTACGTCTTCAAAACTAAGCGGTGCGCGTTCCAACAACTGCGGCAGGTCGTCTGAAACGGTAGCAAGCTCGCCTTTGGCAATGGCAGTGTAGGTAGAAACCCAGGCTTCAATCTGCCAATCGGGCGTGTCAGGATACTCAGCTTTGCGGCTGGCGAAGGCTTCTTCCACAGTTTCATTGTGGTAGCAGTGCAGTTTGCCGGTGATTTCGGTTAAGACGGCGGCTATTTCAACAAAACTTAATGATTGGGAACCGGTCAGTGTGTAGGTCTGATTATCGTGGTGGTGATTGTCGCAAGCGATGTCTGCGATGACGTTTGCCGCCGCTTGGGCGACATCGCGCTGCGAAACGTAGGCAACGCGCCCGTCGTCGGCAGGACCTGCGATGATGCCGTCTGCGTTGGTAATCGTTGCCATTATCTCGCTGTAAAAATTGTCGCGCAGAAAGGTGTAGCGCATATTTGTTTGCCGGATTGCATTTTCTGTAACCGCATGGGTACGCGCCAGCGTGAAGGTGCTGTCCAACGCTGCTTGAGCGAAAGAGAGATAGACAATGTGTTGCACGCCCTCTTCCGAAGCAGCCTGCACCAAAGTCAAATGCTCCTGTTCACGCATCGGACTTTCGGCGGCGGACACCATAAACAGCACGTCCACCCCATTTAAAGCCTGCTTAGCAAGCTCCAAATCGCCATAGGCAAACCGCCGCGCCTCGCAGTTCGTGAGATTGGGCGCTTTGGCGGGGTTACGCAGCGGCAGGATAAGCGGCAGGCCGCATGTGCTCAGATGACGGGCGACCATACCGCCGATGTTGCCGCTGGAGCCAGTGATGGCTAGATTCATGTTGTTTTCCTTATGCGTTTTCTAAAGAGATAGCTTTGCAGTTTACAGGGTTTCTGTAAAACCATGTGCATGCTGCTTTTTGGGTTTCAGGTAGACTGAATAGATTCAAGGGATGGTTTATTAATGGTTATTTTATTGTAGCAGTTTTCCTGCATACGATAAGCCGCGAAAGACTTACTTGATTATTAAGCTGATATTAATAATTAGGTTAGGATATGTGGTCTTTCCGTTTTCAGGTCCCTTATGGCTTAAAACGGACCTCTTTTACTAGTTTTTAGAATTTAGGTGGCATTTACATTACCAAGTATTTGTACTGCATTTCTCTATTCTCAAAGAATTTAAAGAGCTTGGGGTATGTCCCCACGGCCCTATTCCACTACTAAATAATTAAGTGATAGAGTTATAGCATAATTAAACTGACAAATTTCTTAAAACCTATTGATTTGATACTAAAAATTGGAG
>NZ_KV820414.1:25348-47880 GCF_001815375.1 Neisseria sp. HMSC065C04 | reverse complement strand
GGGAAAAGGAAATTAATTTATATTATGTTAAATTATGATTATAAGTTATAATCATAATTTAGTAATTTAATTAGTATTTTTAAAATTCTTATTCTAAGCCACTTTCAAAGAACAGGATCTTTTGTATCGCTCAGTGGATATCTAAAATTCTAAAAACCATTTGAACTTAAAGATTCAAACGGTTTTTTAGTATCAAGTTATTTATATTCCATGCTTTTACACATACGGTTAAATTTTAAAATTTAATCTTCCTTCAAATCCAACCACTTTCATCATCAAGCCCTGCCGGTACTCAATCCCGCTTTACCGTTTTCCCACAAAGTTTTCAGCAATACTTTCCACGCCGACAATTTGGGATCAGGCTGTTTGCCTTGTCCGATCAAGTCCATTTGCGTCATATACCAGTTCATTTCCAACATTGCACCTGCTTTTTTATCAACAAACGCTACGCCTGTTTTGATGCGGTCGGTTTGTACGGTTTGGTAAATGCCGTTTTGCATTTGGTTCGCCAAATCGGGCACTAAGGCAAACGGACGGGCGACACCGACTAAATCCAAATGGCCGCTGGAGAGCGCATCTTCCATGGCGTTTTGCGAACGGAAGCCGCCGGTGATAATCAGCGGAGCTTGGCTGACTGCACGAGCCTTTTCAGCGTAATCGATAAAGAAGGCTTCGCGTTTGCGGGTGCTGTCTTTGGCGGCGAGCATTTGCGGGCTTTCGTAGTTACCACCGGAAATTTCAATAAAATCAATGCCCATTTCCGATAGTTTTTGCACCACCTGCACCGATTCGCTTTCGTCAAATCCGCCTTTTTGGAAATCCGCCGAATTGAGTTTTACACCCACCAAGAAATCTTTGCCCACGGCAGCGCTGATGGCAGTGTAGGTTTCCAAAAGGAAGCGCATACGGTTTTCCAAGCTGCCGCCCCATTGGTCTTGGCGGCGGTTGTGGTGCGGCGAGAGGAATTGGCTGATGAGATAGCCGTGTGCGGCGTGAATTTGTACGCCTGAAAACCCTGCCTGTTCGGCAATTTTCGCGGTTTGTACGAATTGCTGAATCAGCCCGTTGATTTCGTCAGCAGTCAATTCGCGCGGCGGATTGATGAAGCCGTCCATGCCCACCAACGGCACGGCGCTCGGCGCAAGCGGCATTTTATTGACCACCGCAGGCGACTGTTTGCCCGCATGGTTGATTTGCATGATGAGCAGCGTGTCGTTTTGCGTGCCGGCTTTCACCCATTTTTTCAGCATCTCAAGGCTGCGGTCGTCTGAAATCACCACATCGTTTATCGAACCTTTGCCGCTTTCGGCGACCATCACATTGCCCGTAACCAACACGCCCGCACCGCCTTGCGCCCAAGTGCCGTACAGGCGGACGAGTTTTTCAGACGGCTGGTCGTTTTGGGCAAGTTGCTCTTCCATGGCGGATTTGAAGATACGGTTTTTGGCAGTTTTGCCGTTTTGAAAAGTGAATGGCGTGAATAACATAATCGTTCCTTTAAGTTTATAAGTTTAAAAATGTAAACGCATTTGAGTAAAAATAAAGGGTTAACGGATAACCCTATTTTGAAAGCGGGCAATTTTGAGCCATCAAATCGGCAAGCTGTTTCAATCTCCCCACCGCATCCGCCATGGCAATACTGTAAAACCGCTCTTTGCCGACCTGTTCCACTGCCACCGCTCCGGCTTGCAGCATGATTTTTAAATGGTGCGACACTGCAGGGCGCGACAGATGCAGATGCTCGGTCAGCTCATTCACATTCATCCTGCCGTGTTCCCACAGCACGCGCAGGATTTGATGGCGGTTTTCATCGCTCAACACGGTAAAAATGGGAATGCACTCGCGCATTAAATTCATGGTTTGTTGCGGCATATTCGGCTTCTTGAGTTTATATGTTTAAAAACTTGAACGAATTTTAGAGGGAAAGATGGGAAATGTCAAAGGGGATTTTCAGAAGATGGTTTTAGTGTACAAATCACAGCGTTTCATCAATCATTATCTCAGTCTGCAAGCCGTTTCAGACGACCTTTTCGTAATAAAAAGCGGTCAAATTTTTAAGTGTTTTGCAAATCATCTTAAAAACTTGACCACTTGCATCATTATCAAGACCGCAGCCGTCTGAAACATTGATAGACCGGTTACTGATGTCCGCTTTCTGCTACTTTTGTCCATTTTGCCAATGTTTGCTTCATCTGTGCCTGAGGGATGAAGCGGGCCATCCGTTCTACTTCCTTGCCTTGATAAAACAGCAGCCATGCAGGTACGGTCAGCACGTGGAAACGTCCGGCCATTTCGGGTATTTCAGCAATATCGGCTTTTACGGCATACACATTTCCTTCCTCCGCCAAAGCTGAGTCAAGCTGGGCACCCACGACCGTACAAACACCGCAGATTGGGGCTTTGATGTACAGTGATACTAAAGGGTGTGTGGCGATGGCCTGTTCGATGTCTTTCAAAGTGTGCAGTTGTTGCATGTCATGTACTCCTTTGAGCGATTAAGCCCTTTTCTAGTTGTCTAGAAAAGGGGCTTTCAACGAAATGAAAACAAGAAAACGGTTTGAGTCGTCTAGATTTTTTCCACAACCACTTTTGCCCGCGCTTTCAGGCTGTTCAACACTGGCGAGGTGGCGGCGGAGCGATCGGCGAAATTTTGCAGGGTAGAAAGGTCGGCGTCGGCTTTTACTTTTACGGTTAGCACCAGATTATCCAGTCCGCCGTAGCCATCTTCCATGCCAAACAGTTTGGCCATGTCGATACCGCCGCTTGCGGATATTTCAAACTGTTCCAGTTTCACGCCTGCCAATGCTGCTTGCAACTCGAAACCTATGGAGCAGCAGCCTGCCGCAGCGCTGATCAGGTATTCCACCGGATTTGGGGCGGCGTTTTCACCGCCCATGTTTTTCGGTTCGTCTGTGGTAAAGGCAGGGAAGCGGCGCACGGAGATTTCGTTCTTTGTGCCGGATACCCAGCGCGAATCGGCGCGTAATACTGCCTTGCCTTTTGCATGGTCGTTTTCAACCGCTGCCATGGTAGTTCGGAAACGTTCGATATCTAACCCGTTAATCATGTTTTGTCCTTTCATATGATGAATTGCAGATGGTTTTTCGCTACACTTACACGCCCATTTTCCACGCGGAGATGCGTTTCAAATTATCCACCGTGTCGTGATTGACGATGGCGGCGAATGTGCCGTCCAGTTTGGCAATTTCGGCTTTGTCTTCATCGCTGAGACCAAAATCAAAGACGTTCAAGTTTTCCGCCATACGTTCGGGTTTGGTGGATTTTGCCAACACGATGATGTCGCGTTCCACCAGCCAGCGGGTAATCACTTGCGCCACGGATTTGCCATATTTCGTACCAATTAGCGACTGACAAAATGGTGGGCAAAAGCCCACCGCTTCAAGTTGATGTTTTATCATTAACCGAACACTTTTTTCAAATGTGCTTGGTAGTCTGCGAAGTATTGTTCTACTTGTGGATTTTTAACTACATCGTTACATGTAAATGTCGGTAGACGGGTCAAACCGATGAACTCGTTGAGTTTGTGGAAAGGCATGTACACAGCATCCACATCTTTGCCTTCAAAGAAGTCGCCTTCACGGGTGAACGCTTCAATCGGCGCATTCCAAGTAAGCGAAAGCATGTGTTTTTTGCCTTGCAATAAACCACCTGTACCGAAGCCTTCGGTCGGGCTGACACGATGACGGCCATCACTGTGGTAAAGCTTGCCGTGTCCAGCGATAAATACTTCGTCTATGTATTTCTTCACTGTCCAAGGCTCGTGCATCCACCAAACAGGCATCTGCCAAATCACGGCATCCATCCACAAGAATTTTTCGATTTCTGCCTCAACATCATAGCCAGCATCAATCACAGTTTCTTTTACATTGTGTCCAAGTGCGGTCAAAACTTCTTTTGCTTTTTTGTGAAGCGTGTGGTTTAACTCACCATGCGAATGGCCGAATTCTTTACCACCATTTAATAATAAAATATTCATTTTTACTCCTAGAATAAATAATTTATAAAAAAGGAAAAAAAGGGATGTGATGTTTACGGATATTGTCTTCTGTTTACTATCATGAAAGTGCAGTCATTCTATGATTTGTTTTTATTGAGATCAATAGTGTTTAGCTTTATGATGTAATGAATTAAATTCACTAATAAAAGAGAGTTTAAAGAGAAAATGCAGAACTTTAACGAACTGAATTATTTTTTGACGTTGGCGCAAACACAGAGTTTTGTAAAAGCGGGACAGCTTTTGGGGATTTCTTCTTCGGCGCTGAGCCATAGCATGAAAAATTTAGAAATGCGGCTAAATTTGCGTCTGTTCAACCGCACTACACGCAATGTGTCGCTGACCGAAGCCGGGCAGCAGCTTTTCGACCAACTTTCCCCACTTTATCAAGCCATAAACCAAGAAGTCGATGCATTAAATGATTTTTTGAATACGCCATCGGGATTGATTCGCATCAACGCCCCGTCGATGGCAGCGGAAGCCGTGTTGTATCCAAAATTAAAGCCGATTTTGAACCAATACCCGAAAATCCGCTTGGAAATCGTGGTGGACGATCGTTGGGCAGATATTGTGAAAGAAGGATTTGATATGGGCGTTCGGTTAGGTAACAAGGTAGCGAAAGAGATGATTGCGGTGCCAATTTCCGCACCGCTCAAAATGGTATTGGTTGCCTCGCCCGATTATTTGGCGCAACACGGTTCGCCGAAAAATATTGATGATCTGCAACAGCACCGCCTTATCGGCATAAAACTCTCCGCTGAACACGGCACGGAGATGCAGTGGGAATTCAAATACAAAAAAGAGCTGATTACGTTCACACCCAAATCGCAGTTTTCCATCAACAATCATCTGCGTCTGCAAGCCGTTTCAGACGGCCTTGGCATTGCGTGGATAGCACATATGAGCGTAGCGGATGCACTCAATTCGGGGCACCTGGTCGAGCTGTTGCCTGAGTATGCGATGACTTACGAACCGCTTTACCTCTATTACCCCAGCCGCCGCGGGCATTCCAATATGTTTAAGTTGATTGTGGATGCGCTGAGGGTGGAGGTCGTCTGAAAATGTAAAAGCAGCCTGACTTCTTTGCATGGATTTCAGACTGCTTTTTGCTTTCAGGTAGCCTTATAGCTTCTAGGAGACCTTATTCATATATCGCCTGCCACATTGCGTCCTGCACCGCCTGTACCCAGTTTTCAGGCTGCTTGGTCGCTACACCGTCCTTGACCGCCTGTTTGGCAACAGCAACAGCAACAGTAGCAGACGATGCACGCAGGTTATTCACCGATGGTAGGAGCGACGCGCCTTCGTCCTGTGGATTGACTTGCGAGGCGACTGCTTCAGCTGCAGCCAGCAGCATCCCGTCAGTAACGTGTTTCGCACCAGAAACAATAACTCCCAGCCCCAACCCTGGGTAAAGCATGGCGTTGTTAGCTTGACCGATTTCGTAGTTCACGCCTTTATACGGCACGGGTGGCACGGGGATGCCGACAGAAATGAGTGCTTTGCCATCCGACCATTTTATAGCCTCACTCGGCATCACTTCGATTTTCTCGGTCGGGTTAGATAACGGCAGCAGAATTGGGCGCTCTACGCCCACACATAGGGTTTTGACTACGTCTTCAGTGAATGCGCCGTGATCGGTGGATGTGCCAATCAAGATAGTCGGTTTTACTTGTTTTACAACTTCGAGCAAGCCGATTTTACCGTCCGTTTTCGCCCAGTCGGCAACTTCGGCGGCGGGTCGGGCATATTCCTGCTGGTAATCGGGCAAGCCGTCCATGTCGTCAGTAACCAGTCCGTTGATGTCAATCAGCCATACGCGTTGTTTCGCTTCTTCGCGACTCAGGCCTTCTCGCTCCATCGCCGCACTGATTTGGTCGGCCATACCCGTACCTGCGGTGCCTGCACCGTACACCACCAACCGCTGTTCGGCAAAGGTCTGTTTGGTCACTTTTAGGCCAGAGAATACGGCAGCCATCACAATCGCGCCAGTTCCCTGCATATCGTCGTTGAAAATACGATATTGTCGGCGGTTCTCCACCAAAATGCGGCGGGCATTGGACGGACCGAAGTCTTCAAAGTGCAAAAGCGCATTGGGGAACATTTCAGCAGCAGTTTTCAGGTAATTTGCAATCAATGCGTCGTAGCGTTCACCACGCACGCGGGCATGGCGATTGCCTAAATAAGCGGGATCATTGAGCAGGGCTTCATTATCTGTACCCACATCTAGATTCACAGCAATGGTGCGGCTGGGATGAATGCCCGCAGCAGCAGTATAAACTGCCAGTTTGCCGACGGAAATATCCGTGCCGTTCACACCCCAGTCGCCGATACCCAAAATCTCTTCCGCATCGGAAACCACAATCAAATCTACATCATCTGCACCCAAGCCCAGCGTTTCAAACGATGCACGGATGTTTTCAGGATGGTTTACATCCAGATAGACAGCTCGCGAACGGCGGTAGTCGCGGCTCCATTTTTTAATTGCTTCGCCGACAGTGGGGTCGTAAACAACGGGTAGCATTTCGGCTAGATGGTCAATCAGGAGTTTGTAGTACAGTACTTCGTTGCGGTTGTGCAGTTGATCGAGAAAGATATATTTTTCAATATCTTTTTCATAGGATGAAAACTGGCAGTAAGCACGCGTGGCCTGTTGTTCGAGCGTTTCTACAACGACAGGTAGGCGGCCGGTCAGGCCATATTTTGCTCGCTCTTCCAATGTGAAAGCGGTATCTTTGTTGGTGAGAGGGTTCTGTAGGATGGTGGGGGTGTTGCTCATATTTTGTCTCCTGTGAAGATTAGGAAAAGCTCGTCCGAAAAATGGACTGTTATATTGTACTTAAAAAAATATGGATTAAAAGTTAATTTAACAACCTAGAAAGTCCTTAAAAGTTGATGATTGGCCTTTTAAAGACTACTAACAGACGTGTCACAATGAAACTGAATCTAAACCACACTGTTTCAGGCTACCTGAAACAGTGCAGGCTGCCATTGGTCTGATTTTTTGAATGCGTGCCTACAATGCTGCACCCCCATCCTGTTTTTCAGACGGTTTTTTTCATAACAAAGAGCGGTCAGTTTTTTAGGTATTTTTGTAAATCATCTTCAAAATCTGACCGCTTGTATTTTTAAGATTATTTTCCTTTCTTCTGATTCATCAACCAATCACGGGCAGGTTCGAGTAAATAGGCGTAATCAAATGAGTACATATGCTCTGCACCTTTGTGGGTTGAGTTTTCCGGAATTACGGTATTTGGTGTGAAACGGATGAAGTTAATACGTTTGCCTTGGTCGAGCATTTTTTGGACTTTTGCGTCTTGTTCGGTCTGCGGTAATTTGGCAGAGAACTCAGTTTCGGCGTAGCTGACTTTATCTTGTTTCAGCATTTTTCCAACTTGAGCCATGCCTGCAGAGGCTTTTGGATCGGCAGCCGAAACGGTATAAATAAACTTCGCTTTCTCCAATGGTTTTAAAACATTGCTATCCCATTGACTGCCGACAAACATGGACGCCGCAAAGAAGTTAGGATCGATACTATTTAGGTAGAATGAAATCATACCGCCCATGGATTGCCCCGTGGTGTAAACACGATTGGCATCAATCGCTTTTTCGGCGATCAGATTTTTGACAAGGCGTAAGGTCATGGGGACTTCTTCTGTTGTTTCCCATTTATCGTTGACTGCCGTTTCGGTGTAAGACGGTACAAGGACAAAGGCTGGGTGTTTCGCCTGCGCTTCATCGGTTGCCCAGATGATGCCGCCGTAGCCTTGCATTAGTGGGGCTTTCACGCCTTTTCCTGCTGTGCTGGCATCTGCGATAAACATGACTAACGGATATTTGCGACCCGGCTCAAGATTTTTCGGGGTGTACAGGTTGTACTGCATTTCTTTGCCTGTTTTGGGATCTTTAAACGTTAACACTTCAAAACGTGGTGCAATTTGTTCACGCAAGGCAAGCAAGCGACTATCGTAGGATTTATCTGCGCCACCATATTGTTTGTCCCAAGCTGTATTTTGCATGTTTTGAGTCGTCATTGCTTTTTCAGTCGCATTTGGGGTGGCGTTGCAAGCGGCAAGCAACAAGCTTGCAGCAATCATCGTTACGGTTTTCTTCATCGTGGAAACTCCTTAAATTTTGTGAGAAATCGTCAATATGTTTTGATGCCTAAACGGTTTAAAGCATCAATGGCAGGTTGGGAAATATGATCACCACGTTTAGCGGATTCTTGATACCAATGCACGGCTTTGGTTATGTCTTTTGCCGTGCCGATGCCGTTTTCGTAGCAATGACCGAGCCAGTATTGCCCGGTGATGTCGCCCGCTTCTGCCGCTTGCATGAAGTAGGTAAAAGCGGTTTTCGCATTTTTGGCGACACCTTCGCCGTTTAGATACATCAGTCCCAGATAACGCGGCGCTTTCATATGCCCCGCCTGTTGAGCTTGCTCAAAGTAGGGCATTGCATGTTGGTAATCCTGTTTTTGATACAAGGCGATACCTTCGTCCAACAGGGCTTTCGCCTGCTCATTATGTTGCGGAACGGTAGAACAGGCGGCGAGAAGGGCTGTAGCGACGAGCGCGGATAGTTTGGATTTCATAAATTACTCCCTAACATGTATCGCAAGTTGAAATAATAGTACAAAGTTTCGTTTTAGACATCAAAGTGCGGTCAATTTTCAGCACTTTTTATCAATCCTTTTCTTCACCAAAACAATGCATTAAGCAATCCAATACGATGCGTACTTTTGCTGATTGGGTACGATGTGCGGTGGTGGCATAAAGGGTGCGTGTGGGGAGTTTGTGTTCAGGTAATACAATGCTTAACTGACCATTTTCTATCAAAGGCGCCACATCGCCAGAAAGCAACACCGCCAATCCCATGCCGGCACAGGCATATTCGCGTGCGACCAGTGAAGAATTTGGGCAATCGGTGCGATTTTTGGGCAGCGTTTCAGGTAGCCCTAAACACTTCAATGCGTGTAGCAGGATATTGCTATTGTGATTGAGCCAGTCGGCATTGAGTAAATCTTGCAGCTGGGCAATGGGATGTTCACGCAAATAGTCTGGCGAAGCGCAAATCAAGGTTTGCCATTGTGCCAACGGGCGCGCGATGCTGTCGGGATCGTCAGGATGTAAAACAACGCGGATAGCGATATCAGTATCGTTTTGTAAATCTACTAAGATGTTGTTTTCATTGAGTATTAAGCGAATTTTTAGGTGGCGATGGCGTAAGGTTTGCACAGTGCGTTTCATCGGTTCAACCGCGCTATAACCAGTCGGTAGACTGATGCGAACTTCGCCTTCCGGTTCGGTTTGCAAAATGCCCATTTCGCGCTCAACGGCATCGTGCCAGTCGGTCAATTGACGGGCATATTGTTGCAACTGCCGCCCTTCTGCCGTCGGCGTGAGGCTACGTGTGGTGCGGTTAAGCAATTTGACGCCGTAATGTGTTTCCAGCTTGCGAATGGCTTGGCTGATTGCGCTGGCAGTCATGCCCAAATGCGGCGCGGCGGCATTCATGCTGCCATATTGCAGCACGGTGGCAAAAATATAGATAAGTTTAAATTGCTCCATTATAAAGCTCTGCTTAAAACTGTTTGTTTAATTTGATAGATTATCAAGTTTATTAAAGGAATATACAATACATTTCATTGAAAACAGATAAAACAAGGCGTACTTTATGCCACATATCAATATTAAATGTTATCCAAAAAACCTGTCTGAACAGGAATTACAAGCCTTCTCAGATGATTTAACGGCTTTTGCCAGCGAGCGCTTAAACACGCCTGTAGAATTCATCACTATTGCCTACACTGAAATTCCTGCTGATGAGTGGAAAGAAAAGGTTTGGGACAAAGAGATTGAGCCAAATGTAGAGAGCCTGCTACGTAAGCCCGAATATGAAATGTAACCTGCGCGTCTCATCGAAAACCTTAAAAAAAAAAATGACCGCACTTTACTCAGGAGAACATCATGAAAGCATTTAAAAAAATAGCGTTTAGCGTACTTTTCGCCACCCTTGCAACGAGTAGTTTTGCCGGCGAACCGTTGCGTTATTTCGGACAAAATGAAACTGCCTACCATAGCCAAGTGCCTTATGGGAACAATGAAAAAGTCGGTCATTATGCGACGGCAAGTGATGGGGCGAAAATTTATTTTGAACGCTATGGCAAAGGCTCACCTGTGATTGTTTTGCATGGCGGATTAGTCGGTTCAACGGCTGAAATGGGCGATTTTATTGACCGTTTAAGCCAAAATCATGAAGTCATCGCCATCAGTACACGCGGTCATGGAAAATCTGAAGTCGGCAGTGTCGCGCCAACTTACGCACAAAAAGCGGCTGATGTGCTTGCCGTGTTAAAAGCCGCACAAATTAACGGCAAAGTGGATTTGCTCGGCTTTTCAGACGGCGCTTACACCGCCCTAACCTTTGCAGCCGCTTATCCCGAACAAGCTGCCAAAATTATTGCCATCGGTGCCGGCGAATGGAAACGTGGTTTTATTCAAGGCGGGGGAAATAAACGTGCAAGCTATGAACAAATCCGCCAGTTAGATCCAAGTTATTGGGAAATGCAACAAAGCATTCGCCCAAACCCACAACAAACGGCAACGTGGTTTGACAATGCGCAGAAAAATTATGACAACACCCAAGTTGGCAAAGAGACATTTGGTAAGATCCAATCGCCGGTGTTGTTTGTGGTTGGCGAAGACGATGCCAATGCACCCTTGGATACAGTCATCAACGCCTATCGCATGACACAGAATGCCGATTTATCCGTTATCCCTAATGCGCCACATCCGGTATTTGTCTTGAACTTCCCGGCTGTTTGGACTATTGTAGAACCGTATTTGAATAACAAATAATGAAAGGAAAAAAATGCTTAAATTATTTACTTTACCCGGTGAAGGTAAAATTCGCAGTTCATCACCTTTTGCCTGGAAAACCGAAGCGATGCTGCGTTTATCCGGCTTAGATTTCGAAAAAGAATATGTTGCCGATCTTAGCAAAATGCCTAAAGGCAAAGTTCCGGTATTGCAAGATGGTGAGAAGTTGATCCCTGATAGCTCTCTCATTCAGCGTTATCTAACCGAAACCTACGGCATTGATTTAGATAAACATTTAACGCCTGAACAAAAAGCGATTGCTGAAGCCTTTCGCCGTATGACCGAAGAACATTTATATTGGATGGGCGTATATAACCGTTTCGTCGATCCTCTCGGCAAACCATTTATGATGAAGGCAATGTTTGATGGCATGCCGACCGAACAAGCCGAAGCGATTTTTGCTGTGTTACAGGAAAACGCGAAAAAAGAAATGCACGGACATGGTATCGGAAGACACACACAATCTGATATTTACGCTTTCGGAAAAGGAGATTTAGACGCCATTAGCAACTACTTAGGCACAAAACGCTACTTTTTCGGCGAAGAATTAACCTCCGTTGATGTGGCCATCGTGCCTGTTGTTGCAAACCTGATTCTTACCCCCATCGACACTGAAATTGCGCTATATGCAAGAACCAAAGCAAATTTAGTCGCCTATATTGAACGTTTCGATCGGGCAGTATTTGGAGAATAAAGCAAGAAATAAAAGGCCGTCTGAAAGGTTTTTCAGACGGCCTTTTATTTATATCTCCCAGTCTTTTCTCAGCAAATCCTTTATTGTTTGATCGGCTGCTAATCAATTACCTACTCCAACTTTAACAATGGAAAGTGGGCAATCTACTCAATCAGTTTATGCCGCACCAACGCTATACGTTTCGCCCTTGCTGTCCGCTTGGCCGACAATGGCAGCAACGGCAGCAGCCAAGCCGTTGCGCGTCATGTATTTTTGTGGAATTTCTTGGGCATTTTGTGTCAAGGTATAGGCATTATCTTCGCCATCGGCAAGGCCGCAGGGGCGCAAGATAGTCCAATTCAAACCACTTTGTTTGAGATAGATTTCAGCTTCTGTTTTGGCACGGACAGCTTCGCCGAGTGCCTGTTTGAACGGCTCGCTCATCATGTCCCATTGTTCACCGCAGCCCATGCTGGTAATCAGTACAAAGCGGGCTTGCGGATTGACGGCTTTCGTAGCGGCAATGATGTTGATATTGCCCAGCGCATCGCTGCGGATGCCCTCTTCGTTTTTGCCGCCGACAAAACTGATCACGGTATCGGGACGGTATTGTGCCAACGCTTTATCGAGCGCATCGGCATCAAGCGCATCGGCGACGACTGTTTGAATATTGTGTTCGGCAAAAAAGCTGTCTTCAGACGGCTTTCTTAATACGGCGACGGTATCGGCTGAGTCAGTCAATGTGCGGATATAGGCTCGGCCAGACGGGCCGTTGGCTCCGAAGATGAGTTGCATATTTGGGGTTCCTTTGTATGGTAGATGTTTATTGTTAGAAAATCCGCTCCTCTATGCAACAAGGAACGGATTTTCAGGCCGTCTGAAACCGTTTAAGCGGCATCAAACAGTTTTCGCATGGCTTCGATTTGGTGTTGTTTCAACTCACCTGCTTCATCGCGGCCGACAAAAATTTTAAACATGGCGCCACCGTTGCGGTTGATAAAGTTGAGCGAGCAAGTGGCTTTACCCATGAACGGGCGTTCCAAAAGGTAGATGGAGGCGCAGTTTTCATAGTAGATGTGGCCGTGTACGCCGCCGTCGGTTTCAGGATGGTCAAAGTTGTAGAAGCCGCGGCCGACTTTGCCGTTAGGCAGTTTGCCGCTGACTTCGACGATGGCATCGGGGGTATGGGCGATGAAGGTAACGGATTCATTCCATGCTGCGATGGCTTGGAGGATTTCGACAATGCGGCTGCCTTCGGTTTGGCGCACGTTCTCTTCAGGCAGGCAGCGGATAACGTCTTCAAAACTACATTGGTTTTGCGCGGCCAGCATTTCCAGCACTTGGCCAGGATTTTTTTCTAATGATTGGCGCAACATGGTTTGTTGTTCGGCTGAAAGTTTTTGCATGGTTTGATCCTTTTCTTGAGTCGGAAGAGTGAGCATGAGTTTGCGGATAAGGGTGGGCGACCAATAACGGCCGCTGGTATTCAAACGGATCAGGCCGTCTGAATCGGGTTCTTTAAAAAGCTGCATTTCCTGCCATTGGGCAATCAACTTTTGCGCTGCTTTGTTGCCGTCAAACAATAATGGATTCAGACGGCCTGTTTCAATATCGTGCTGGACTTTGCTGAGCAGTGCTTTATTTGGACTATGGCCGCTCATAAACGCGATGTTTTTCTCGCCTTTCGGCGTGGCGAGATAACTCTCCAAATCGCCCTGCACCTGATAGCTGAAACCGCCAAAGTTACCGCCTGCGCCGGAGCCGAACGCCAAACAGGGAATGTCCGATTTGATCAGGGTATTGTAGCGGTTGCGCTCGCCGCGGCCGGGATAGGCGAAGTGGCTGTTGCTGACCTGTTCCCAGCCTTTTTCCAGCAGTGTTTCAACCGTGTAGGCATATTGGTCTGCCTGAATATCGAAACCCGGCGGTGTCGGAAATGCACCTTTTTCAATCATACGGTTGATGAGCAGCATGGGATAAAGGTTGAACGCGTACGTATCCAGACCGGACAGAGGCAGCTCGGCGGCGCGAGCGATATCGTTTTGCCAAACGTCATCGGTTTGATTGGGCAGGCCGAACATCAAATCGGCCACAATCACGGCATCGAGTTCGCACAATTTTGCCAAATATTCAAACGCCTCGTCGCCGCTGTGTTTGCGGCCGAGACGGCGGCGGATGGCGGTATTGAAGGTTTGCACGCCGATGGAAATGCGGTTGGCGCCTGCTTCGATACAGGCCTGTGCTTTTTCCAAATCGAAATGGCTCATGCGCCCTTCGATGGTGAACTCGCAATCTTCGGCAAGCGGCAGATATTGGTAGCAGGCACGAATCAGACGGACGAGGTCTTCCGTAAGCAACGCGGTCGGCGTACCACCCCCGAAATAAACGGCTCGGATTTTGCCCTTACCTGTACGGACTTCGGCTTCAGCGGCCATTTCTTCAATAATTTTGTCGGTGTACACGCTGCTTTGGCTGTCCTTCCACGCATTACGGTAGAAGCCGCAAAAAACGCAATGGTTGGCGCAAAATGGAATATGCAGATAAGCAAGCGCATCCACATCGGCGGCATGGGGAAGCTTTTTCTTCCAAATGTTCTGCCACTGGGGACGCGGCATTGGAACGCCGCCCCAAACGGGCATTAATGCCTGACGTTCGGGAAATGCCTTGGGGGCGGATTGTCTCGGAGTCCAAACAAGCTGCTGTACCATGATAATGATAAACAAAAGTTATTGGTAAGATTTATATATTAAATAATCATTATCATTTTCTTGTCAATATTTTTTGTAATTAAAAATTAGTATTATTTTAAAATATTGTATTCTATAAATAATTAAATGTATTTCTATTTGATGAAAATCGGCATGTTACTTGGGCAATGCACAAAATTTGGTGCTTCAAGTCGGGAATATCGTCCCATCTCGTTTTATTTTTGAACGATAAAATAAATTTTCTTTATTGTTTTTCAGACGGCCTGTTGGCGCTCAGCTTCTGAAATAAAACCCTGCCTCATCTTCGCAACGGCGTATCTGCCAACCGTAAACCGATTCAAGCAAATCAGGGCGCATCACTTCGCCCACCTTGCCTGATGCAACGACTTTTCCCTTATTCATCAAAATAATATGTTCCGCATAACGCGCGGCGAGGTTTAAATCGTGCAATACCATCATTGATGAAGCACGGTTTGAATGCCCGACCAAATACTGCATCAGGCGGTGTTGGTGGCGGATATCGAGATGGTTGCACGGTTCGTCCAAAAGCAAGACCGGCGCGTTTTGCAACAGGGCGCGGATGATGTTGGCGCGTTGTTGCTCGCCGCCTGATAGCTTGCCGATGCGCTTATCCGCCAATGCCGTCAAATCAAAATAATCCAGTAACTCGTCCGCCCATTCATGGTTCAGACGGCCTTTTTGTACGAATGACACCAACGCAATGTATTCGCGTACGGTCATCGGCATGTTGTAACGGCCATGCTGCCCGACCCATGCCACCCTGCCCGCGCGGATTTGCGGCGCAACGGCCTCACCGAAAAGCGTGATTTCCCCCTGCCCTGTTTGCCCGATTAAGGCACGCAGCAAAGTGGATTTGCCCGCACCATTCGGGCCGATAATGACGGTCATGCCCGAAGGTATATCCAGTTGATCAATTTCAAGCAGGGTTTTGTCTTGTACGCGGACGGAAAGATTACAGATTCGAAATAAGGTGTGCATGGCAAAAGATATGGGGCAATGAAGTTTCAGACGGCCTGTTTAGGCATCAACGGCTTTTCAAAGGCTTGATAAACAAATACATAAAAAACGGTCCGCCCAATAAGGCAATCACGATACCGACCGGCAGATCGACAGGGTATGTCAGCCAGCGCGCCGCGCCGTCCACCACCATCAAAAACACTGCGCCCAACCAAGCCGACAGCGTAATCAGTTTGCGGCGACTGCCACCGACGGTTTGCGCCAGCACATTAGGGATCATCATGCCGAGAAAACCAATGATGCCAGAAAGCGATACCGCCGCCCCCGTCATCAATGCCGCGCCGATTACGGTTTGCACACGCAATGACCCAACTGATACACCCATACTGGCAGCCGTGTCTTCCCCCGTCATCAAAACGTCCAGCCGCCTGCCTGCGGACAGCAAAATCAGAAAACCGGGCAACATGACCGCGATTGCCGCGACAGGCGATGAGAAACCGGCTTCGGCAAGGCTGCCCGACAGCCATGTGGTTGCGCTGCGCAATACCAAATCGTCAGACAAAAACAAAATCATGCTGACCACCGCACCCGAAAACGCACTCAACACAAACCCCAACACCAGCAATCCCAAAGTACCGCCGCCGAGCAGTTTGTGCACCGCCAAAATCAACAGGCACACACCCAATGCACCGAGAAAAGCCGCCGCCGGCACACCCATCGCGCCGCCGCCCAAAGCCAATAACACAATCACGCCCAAGGCCGCCCCGCCCGATGTCCCGATCAAACTCGGATCGGCCAGCGGGTTCTCAAATAAAGCCTGCAATGCCGCCCCCGAAGCGGACAAACCGGCTCCAACCAAAAGTGCGGTATAGATGCGCGGTAAACGGATTTGGCGGACGGTTTCATCCATCGCCAACGGCGACTCCCACGCACCAAAACCGATGCCGCAGCACAAATAAACGGCGGCGGCAGTAAGCAGCAGGCAGAGGGTAAGGGTATGCGGTTTCATGACATCATGCGTTTCAAGCAGATTGAGGGACAGTTTCAGACGGCATTTTTAAGACAACCGTTTTGCTTCCTCCTCAATAAGAAGGAACAAATCAAGGCCGTCTGAAAACAAAAATCGGGCAGGATTTTCAAAACAAGTGCGTTTATTTCACCAAACCATGCAAACGCTGAATCACTTGTGGCGTATCCAGACCATAACGGAACATATCGTTGGCCTTCCACAAATAAATCTTGCCGTTTTTCGCGGCAGGCGAGCCGGCGATTTCGGGACGTGCGGCAAAGGTTTTGACGTTGCCTATCATGGCGGTGTTGTGGTCGGCAATAATGATGATGTCGGGTTTGGCCGCAATCCATGCCTCACGTGTCATCGGTTTGAGGCCGTCAATGGCGGCTGCGGCATTGATACCGCCGGCGCGGCGGATGATTTCGTCGGCGGCGGTATTCTTGCCCGATACGATGCGCCCGTCGTAGCTGAAGAGGTAGCGTTTGCCGCTGGAAGGCTGCTGTTTCATATCCGCCTGCCACTTGCTTGCCAACTTGTCCGCCTGCGCGCTTTTGCCGATAAGCTGACCGATGTTGCGGATACTTTGCGGATAGGCGGCAATGCTGTCATCGGGCGCAACATTGACGGCTTTAATGCCTGCTTTTTGCAGATGGGCAAAAATATCGGCAGGCTGCGCCATCCATGAACCGATGGCAATGTCGGGTTTGGCGGCCACAATCGGTTCAACTGTCAGGCGGCGATGAATGCCGATACTGGGCTTGTTTTTCAACGCCGGATTTTGAACGGTCTGATCGCGGCCGACGATTTCGTCCAATGCGCCGAGCGCGGCAACAATGTCTGCCGTATCGGGGGTTAACACGACGATGCGTTGCGCGTGTGCAGTGCCGGCCAACGAAATAAGTGCGGAAAGCAGAAGGAGTTTGAGTTTCATTGTTTTTCCTTGTCGAATGCTTTCAGACGGCCTGCTCGCTTTCTCAGGCCGTCTGAAAACGGTTGAATCACATTAGAACTTCAGTTGTACGGTCGCGGCGAAATTGCGGCCGCTTTCGGTGTACAAGTCCATCACACTGGTACGGCTCATGCCGGAAACGTCTGCGTGCTGCCAGTATTTTTTGTTGCCGACGTTGTAGATGTTTGCGCCGATTTCAAGGTTTTTAAACGGCTTGTACCACGCGCCGACATCCCATACACCATAACCCGGCGCTTGGAAAACAGTCTCGCTGCTGACGCGGCTGTGTTTTTTTGACCAGCGCAGCTTGGTGCCGGCACCCCATTTTTCCCGCGTGTAATCCAAACCCAAAACGCCGTTGAGCGGATAAGCGGAATCCAGCGGCGTGCCGTCCTGCTGCTTGCCGCGCATCCAAGCGATGCTGCCGGATACCTGCCAGCCAGGCAGGAATTTGTAGGCGGCAGAGGCTTCTGCACCGTAGGTTTTGACCCTATCCAGGTTTTGATATTGGTACTGGATAATTGGGCGGCCGCCTATGGAGGTAGTGCCGACTTCGGTGCGGTCGATGAAGTTTCGATAACGGTTGTAGAACGCGGTAACTTGCGCACGGGCGCGTTCGTTTTTAAATTTCATCCCCAATTCAAAGCTGCTGGAGCGTTCGGATTTGAGGTTGGCATTGGGAATGACGGCATAGCCGTAGGTTGTATTGGCAAACGCCATGGTCGCGCTGTCAAACGGCGGCGTGCGGAAGCCTTGGGAATAAGTGGCAAAACCGGTGAACTGCTCACCCATCGGCACGCTCAGGCGCAGGCTGGGCGTAAACGCGGAATCGCTAAAGCGCGTCGCCGTTCCGCTGGGGTTGGCGTTGAGATAGGCTTGGTCGATCGACGTGTTCAGCTTGTCTTTTTCGTAACGCAAGGCCGGAGTCAGGACAATGCCGTTGCCGAAGGTCAGGCTGTCTTGCGCGTAAACGCTGAACGTTTTGCGCTTGCTGTCAGGGAAAGTTTTATTCGGATAGGTGCTGCCTGCATAAACTTTGCTGACGGCGCCGGTCAGATTGTCCACTGTCAGGCTGTGGCGCGGACGGGCGGTTTCAGTGTGTTTGTATTCGGCGCCGGCAACGACGGTTTGTTTGACCGCGCCGTCAAACTCCCACACGCCGCGCCCGTTCAGCCCGCGTATGGTCTGATTGAAACCGTAGTCGGAATAACGGGTCGAGTTACCTAATTGGCGCGCGCCCATACGCGTAATGCTCGCATCGACAGCATCGTCTTCCGTACGCAGTTTTTGCTGATAGGCAGTCAGGTTGGCTTCTTTCAGACGGCCTTCGCCAGTGTAGCGGTAGCCTGCTTCGATACGTTGACGGCGGATACGGTCGCGGGCGTTGCTCTCAGATGTTGCGATGGTTACCGGCCCGCGCGATTGCGAACCCAAGCCATTTGCCAATACGGTATCGTTGGCGTGGTAATACTGTTCGTACAAAGTTTCCAAGCGGTGGCGTTCGTTGCCGATACTGCCTTTCGCCAAGATATTGTAGGCATTGTTTTTCTGTGGATTGGTGGCAGTACGCGCAGTCGAGTAGCTGGTATCGCTGCCCATGTTTTCGGTTTCATGACCTTGACGGCGCGTCAGCATCAGCAGACCTTCGACGTTTTCATGGAAACCTGCCACAGTCGCCGTCACGCCATGGCTGCGGTCGCGGCTGCGGTAGCCGTGTTTCAAACCGAAATGCCCGCGTTTGCCTGCATCGACAAAATCGCTCGGAGAAAGCGTCACCATGTTCACCACGCCGCCGAGCGCGTCGCTACCGTACAGCGCGGAATAAGGGCCTTTGACAATATCGACCTGTTTAAGCGTGTCACTTTCAACCATATCGCGTCCCGAAATCGCGCCGTTGGAGCCACCGCCTGCATAAGATTCAGGAATGCGCACGCCATCCACCATCATCAGAATGCGGTTGCCATCTATGCCTCGGATATTGATACCGGCATGACCGCGGCGGTTGTTGTCTGACGGCACGCTGACGCCGGATTCATACATCACGATATCGTCCAAATTCTGTGCCAAGGCTTGATTCAAGGTTTTGCGTCCGATAACCGACACATTCGGCGCGGCTTTATCCAAGGTTTGCGCATTGCGGTCAGCCGTGACCACCACAGGCTCTATTTCTGCCTGAGCCACCGGCATCTGAGCCGCATATAACTGTCCGGAAAAAACCGCCCCTACGACACAGGCAATCGCTTTCTTTTTCATTACACAACCTTATCATTTGAATAAAAATGGTTTGCATTTATAAAACAAATAGGCAGTTTTTGCAAGTTTGGGAACTGCAAGACAGCACTAATAAAGGTGCGGAGCATATGTATTCGTCTGACTACGCCTGCCTGCTCTAACCTGCCCATGATTGACTGATACGGCAGCGATGCGGCCGTTAAGCCATAAACGCAGTTTTCAGGCTATCTGAAAACCCTGTGCAGACTGCTTTTAAAGGCCGTCTGAAATCCGAAAAGCAGCCTGCACTTTGAAAACAAGGTGCAGGCTGCTTTAGGGTAATGAGCCGTTTATCAATCTAGCTTCACAATTTCTCCGTCTTCCGGAACGTTAACACGGCTTTCAATGCCTTGACCGCGTATAAATTTACGCATATCGGCGCGGCTGACGACGGTATGATTCACGGTATCCATGTGTACGGTGATGATTTTGGCTTTAGGCATGACTTGGCTGGCTTTTAATACATCAGCCGTCCCCATAATAATGCCGTCTGAAATACCTGAAATCAGCGCGTAGCCCGTGTTCATAATCAGATAATCGGGTTTGTAGCGGTTCAATGCTTTGTTTACATCTGCCGTCCACACAGTATCACCCATAATATAAGTAGTTTTATGTCCGCTGCTTTGGAATACCACACCCATTGCATCACCTAAGATTTCGGCTAGCTGAGGGTTGGTATACATGGCTTCTGTACCATGTACGCCGCCGGTTTTGCTGATAGTTACACCGTTGAAGACAGTGCTGCCGTTCAACACGCGTACATCAGTAAAGCCTTGGCTGCGGATTTTTGCCGCGTCGGCTTGGTGCTGCACATATACGGGCAGGTTTTTCGGAATGGAACGTGCGGCGGTTTCGTCCCAATGGTCTTCGTGAGTATGGGTAACGATAACTGCATCCACACCGTCCAAAATTTTATTCACGCTCATCGGCAGCCCGACCAGCGGCATTTTGGCTTGGTTATTGAACGTACCGGCAAAGCCGTTCATGGAATGCTTGGGGGCGAAAAACGGGTCAACCAAAAACGTCTGTCCTGCGTATTCGACTTTGGCAGTAGCGTTACGGATATGTTGGTATGAATCGTCTGCCCAAGCGGAAAAGGCTGTCGCGCCCAAAACAGTGGCAAGAATAAATTGCTTGAATTTCATTATGTTGCTCCTTAAAAAATCATGGAGCGTATTTTAAGCAGCAGGTGCATCGGCTAAAATAGGCAATATTGCCAATAAACGTAAGGATAGTGCCAAAATGTCGTCTGAAAACGAGCGTAACGAGTTTCGCCAAAATCAAACTGTCCCCAAAATCGTGCTATATGCTCAATCGGGCATGAATGATTTTGTCTTCAACATTCCCTTTTCTATTTTTCAGACGACCTATCGGGACAATCCGCTCTTTGACCTGAAAATCTGTTCCGATGACAGCAAAGACGTCATCACGGCACTGGGCGCAAGTATTCCCGTACACGGCGGCTTGGATTTGACGGAAGAAGCCGACATCATCGTCATCGCAGGCTGGCGCAATATCGAAGAAGCCCCGACACCCGAGTTGAGCGCACATTTACAGAAAGCAGTACAACGTGGTGCACATATCACTGCCCTATGTTACGGCACTTACGCCCTTGCCTACACAGGACTTTTAGACGGCAGAACCGCCGCGACCCACTGGCTTGCCGAAGACGACTTTGTCCGCCGTTTCCCTAAAATTCATCTGGATACCAACCGCCTATATGCGGAAGACGGCAACTTTTTAACATCGGCAGGTGCGGCAGGCGGGCTAGATTGCTGCCTGTACCTCATCCGCAAAATCCACGGTGCAACCATTGCCAACGACCTTGCCCGTACCTTGGTTGCGGCACCACACCGCGAAGGCGGGCAGGCGCAGTTTATTCACCGACCTGTCGAACGTCGTACAGCCGATGACAAAATCAATCACTTATTGGACGAACTGCGCCAAAACCTTGCCACCCCATACCGCTTGGACGATTTGGCAAAAAAATTAGTCGTTTCCCGCCGAACCTTTATCCGTCATTTCGCCCAAGCTACAGGTATGAATTTCGGCGAGTGGCTCACCACAGAGCGGCTATGGCAGGTACAGGATTTATTGGAAAATACGGATTTGCCGATAGAACGCATCGCCGAACAAAGCGGCTTCGGCAGTGCGGCAAACCTACGTTTGCAGTTTAAAGCCAAGTTTAAAATCAATCCGAATGCCTGGCGGAAAGTATTTGGCAGATAGCTCGCGTTAGTCAATCCAAAATACTTGAGTGCGGGCTGCTTTGGAGGTCTCCACTGAAACCGAGTTTCCCGCCAAACTGCCGCAGGCGGAATAAAACGCGAAAGTCAGACAAATACTTGCCCAAGGCAGGCGCATTAACTTCATCTAATTCACGCCGCATACGGTGATTTCCGCTCTCTCTACAAAGGAACAGAGCATATGTATTCGTTACGCCTACCTGTACAAACACCACCAGATGACATTCCATCACAGCACCGTTTACCGCCACCTTCATCAAGATAATCGACAAAGATCGAAAGGCGCATCGCCGAAAAAACATTTAGCCACGAAACGCCAAGAGTTTTATTTTTGAATCTGTTCCAACCACTGGGATCCGGATGTTGCATTTGAAATCCGAATCCAAGCCTGTCTGAAATATTCAAACAAGGTTTTATTTGTTCCTCTTATCCCTCACCCTTCTATTTACCTCAAACTCAAAAAACATTTCCATATTATTAAAAATTAGTTAGAATTTCACAAAATTATAAATAATAATCAAACTTATTTGTATTATTTTAGTCAGAGTGTAATCGCATCTATTCAGTCTGTCTCATTCAGACGGCCTTACCAATCAAGTTATATGGATTCATTCTATGCAACCGATCAAAGTCACCACCCTCTCCGCCTGCATCGCCGCCATTGGTTTCGTCCCTGCCGTTTATGCTGCAGATAATTCGACAGTTATTCTCGATACCATCACTGTCAAAGGCACACGCAATAAAGACGAAATCGGTAAAAACCGAGTTTATACCCGCGAAATCGTCAATCTTTACAAGA
>NZ_KV820414.1:22441-25248 GCF_001815375.1 Neisseria sp. HMSC065C04 | reverse complement strand
CGTGTACAGCGGCGACGCGCGCAACAGCGGCGCGTTGGATCCCAATATACGCGGCGTACAGGGACAGGGACGGATTCCCGTTACCATCGACGGCACTGAGCAGGCGATTACCGTCTGGCGCGGCTACGCGGGCGCAAACAACCGCAACTACGTCGATCCCAACATCATCAGCAGCGTTTCCATCGAAAAAGGCCCTTCGTTCAGCCGTGATATGAAAAGCGGCATAGGCGGCTCCGTCGCCCTGAAAACCATCGATGCCGACGATATTGTCCCCGAAGGGCAGAAATACGGTTTTGAAGTGAAGGCGGAAGCTGCCAATAATTCTATCAAGCAGCGTACCAATGTCTATGAAAAATCAGTTGATTATCGGACATTGGATACGCCTGCTGTCGCACTTGGTGGTATTTGGCGGGCGATGTTGGACGATACCGACCGCGTCAATCAACGTTTCAGCGGACGCAATAGATTTGGGGAGGATAAAGCCTACCGCATTGCCGCCGCCACCAAGCAGGATAATTTCGATGCCATGCTCGCCTATGCCTACCGCAGTAAAGGCAATTATTTTTCCGGCAAAAAAGGGGCGGAGCGCTACGGCTATATCGGTCCTTGGACAATGGAAACGGTAAATGAATTAAACAGGCAGATTGCAGATGCCGCTGCAAGAGGCGAAAAATTCTACGGAAGTGAAGCCATGCTGGGCGCACCCGATATTGCCCGTATCGGACTTTTTTATCATCCGGGCGGAGAGGTAACCAACACTTCGTTGGAAAATAAATCATGGCTGGGTAAAACCACCTTCCGCCTGCCGAACCGCCAAACGCTCAAATTCGGCCTGCGCCATACCGACTCCACTTTCGGCGAAATCATGCCTTCCCGCGTCATCGGCCCGATTTTCAGTACGCCCGACAATTTAAATAAAATTGGGGAGTGGCCAAGGGCATGGGTCAAACAGCGTTCCTACAATATCGATTATTCGTGGAAGCCCGAGGGCAGCCGCTGGATAGATTTGAACGCATCATTGTGGACAACCCGTACCAAATCCAAAACCAATACTGCAGGCGGTTCACCCGGCGATGCCCTGTATGAAGACAGGGTGGACAATTTAATGATGTGGAAAACTGTGATGAGTCGCTGGAATACCTACAATGAAGAAACCAAGCGCATGTATGAGGCATTGGGTTACACGAAAAAACCGGATGTTGTCGAACAGCTTCCGAATACCAACGGGCGCTTCAATACCATAGAGGGTAATGCCTACTATGCCAACAATACCCGCAACGGTTTCAACTTTTCCAACCGTATGAAATTGCACGACAAGCTGACGCTGACCTTAATGGGAGATTTCCAAAATGAAAAATTGAGATCCCGTAATGAGTTTTCAGAAGAATTAAGTCATGATGGTTTGGATAAATACAGGGAAGAAATAGAGGCATCACAATTGGCTACCAATACCGAGCTGACAAGGTTCGGCGAGCCGAGGAACGGTAGGCGCAGAGAATGGAATTTTGGTTTCAATTTCCGCTACCAGCCGATGAGCTGGCTGACTCTGACGGCAGGAGCGCGCTATACCAACTTCAAGATACAGGACGACAACGAGCGGTTGAAAACCGGATTTGACAAATACAACAATCCCTTACAAGTCAATCGAGGTGAGGTATTTCAGTTTACCCGTGTAGCAACCGAGCAGGAATATCGTGATTATCTGAATGCGGTTAACAATGACGAATTCAATGCGGCAAGAGACAGTATCGTAATTGATGATAGAGGGGTGGCAATATTAAATCCCACTCCCCATAATGACGAAAACAGACCAAGGCTGGATAAGCTGAAATACTATTGGCGTAAAGATGATAGAGGTCGTCTGAATCCTGCTGACAACCCCTGGTTTACCGTTTCCGATTTACACAGCCAAACCGTCAATCCTGCCTACGATCCAAACGATCCGGACAGTCTGCGCACAGTCCAGAAATATACGTTTATGCCTCGTAGCGACAAAATATACAGATCCCCGATTACCCCTGCTGAACTACAACGTGCCCACAAACAGGGTGGCAGCGGATGGGCTCCTGCATTCTCAGCCGCCGTCAATTTTACCGATAATGCCCGAGCCTATCTGCGCTATACCGAATCCCTACGTTTCCCCAGTATATTTGAGGGGACTTATGGCTTCTCGACTGCTGCGGGTTCATTTGCACGAATGGGATACGGTTGGCAGCCCGAACACGCCAAAAACTGGGAAGTCGGCTACATTCATGATTTAACTGGACTGTTTCCGAAAATGAAAAATGCGGATTTACGTATCAACTACTTCCGCAACAAAACCAAAAATATCATCGACAGGGACGAGAATTTTGAATTCGAGCAATTCGACAAACAAATCCGTACCGGCGTGGAATTGCAGGCGCGCTTTGATACCGGCAAATTTTTCGGTGACGTAGGCGTATTGCGTACACTGAAAAATAAAGTCTGCGACAAATCTTTTGCCGTTTCCAGTGTACATGATTCCAGTTACTTGACTGGCGGCGGATTTATTCCTGCTCCCGAATGTAATTACGGCGGTTTGACCGATAAAGGTTATCTTGCCAGTATGGTTCAGCCGCGCTGGTCGGTTGATGCCGACTTGGGTGGACGCTTCTTCCACAACAAGCTGGAAAGCGACATCCGCTACCATTTTCACAGCCGTGTGTATCAAAACCGCCGTACGGTATGGCAGGCATATTACGATCAATTAAACCGTATCAATGACTATAATCTTCAAGCGGATACAGATACCATGCGTTGGCAGCCTGTCGCCGTATGGGACGCCT
>NZ_KV820414.1:0-22341 GCF_001815375.1 Neisseria sp. HMSC065C04 | reverse complement strand
TGCGTTGGCAGCCTGTCGCCGTATGGGACGCCTATTTGCGCTACAAAATCGGCAAAAATCTGACCGCCGAGCTTGTGGGCAGCAACCTGACCAACCGCTACTACCTCGACCCGATGAGCCGCTCTTACATGCCTGCACCAGGCAGGACAATCCGTATTGGGATAACTGGAAAATGATAATGATCAATTAATTATTTTGGGAGTAAAAAGCCGTCTGAATATTGGGTTTCAGACGGCTTTTACATGATGGCTTAGTTATGCCCTACTCTTTCATGTTATATGAAGGTTGAAGCTAACCTGCATAATTTTTATATCTTCTGCTTTGGAAGCAAAAAGGCTGCTTGAAAATGAAACGTCTATATTTCAGACGGCCTTTGCTTTATAGCAAACTCGAAATTTAAGCCACGAAATCCAATCCTATATCCAACGAATGGCTGCTGTGGGTCAGATAGCCGAGGGCGATGCCGTCCACGCCGGTTTGCGCCACGCGTTTCAGGCGGTCGAAGCCGATGCCGCCCGATGCTTCGCAATAGATGGTGTGGGGGTGGGCGGCTTGCGCCATGCTATCGCCCAATTTCGGCTTTGGAAGTAAAACCTGGCCAAACCACACACCGCGTCTGAATACGAGAGCCGCAACCTACTCGAATGCAGCCTCGCCGTCGCCCAAGCCGCATACAGGCGGAGACAGAACATCGGAGCATATTTTAATAGTGATTGTTAAGGCTGATAGTGAAAACTTTTCTCCAATAAATAAAGTCATTGACTGAAAAAGCAAAGGTTCACACATGATTAAGGAAAGATTGAAAAAAAGTAGGAGAAACGGTGGAAACTAAAATGCATGGATTGACAGTAATTATAAGTGATAATAACTAATTGTAGAGAGAAAAAAATAGAATTAATGAAAATAAGACCATCTGATCAGTTTTGAATAAGTTTATACAAAGTTGGCACAATTCACTATCTTTGCCCTACTTTATTTCATCAGGCTACAATTAATGATAGGGTCACAGTAAAATTAAACAGCCAAATTTCTATTAAAACCTATTGATTTTATAATAAAAATTGGAGTACTATTAACCTACCCTCTAGAGTATCATTAACTCTCAATTAACAATCAGGAACAAAAAGCGAATTTGATATAGAAATAGGGAAAACATCCTTAATTTATATTATGTTAAATTCATAATGCTAGTATTTTAGTCTATCAATTCCTGTTTCTCTCAGTAGTACAATCACTTACAGAATTCAAAAACAAAAAGGCTGAGACCTTTGCAAAATTCAGACGGCTTTTTATGGCAAAGTGCGGTCAGATTTCAAAGTATTTTTGCAATTAACCGAATACTTTTTCTAAATGTGTTTGGTAGTCAGCTAAGTATTGTTCTACTTGTGGATTTTTGATTACATCGTTACATAAGAATGTTGGCAGACGGGTCAAGCCGATGAACTCGTTGAGTTTGTGGAAATGCATATACAATACATCCACACCTTTACCTTCGAAGAAGTCGCCTTCACGAGTGAAGGCTTCAATCGGCGCATTCCAAGTAAGTGAAAGCATGTGTTTTTTGCCTTGTAACAAACCGCCTGTGCCGTAGCCTTCAGTCGGATTGACACGATGACGACCATCACTGTGGTAAAGTTTGCCGTGTCCGGCGGTTAATACTTCGTCTATGTATTTTTTCACTGTCCAAGGTTCGTGCATCCACCAGCCTGGCATTTGCCAAATCACGGCATCCATCCACAAGAATTTTTCGATTTCTGCTTCAACATCATAGCCGGCATCAATCACGATTTCTTTTACATTGTGTCCAAGCGCAGTCAAAACTTCTTTCGCTTTTTTGTGAAGCGTGTGGTTTAACTCACCATGCGAATGGCCGAAATCTTTACCACCGTCTAATAATAAAATATTCATTTGACTCTCCTAAACCAGGCAATTCTAACAAAGAGGGGCTGCTATTATGTCGTTTTAGCCTTTATTTTGAAAGTGTGGCCGTCTGCACATCTTAAGCCACGCAACGTAAAATCAGAATATCCCGTGAATTTTTTCGGTCAACTGTTTTACGAGGATTTGTTCGTAGATAATTTGGACTTAGGCAGACTAAATGACCTAAAAGAAACAGCCAATAGAGAAAAGCTAAAATTTATTTCAACGAGAAAGGTATCATCCTTCTGAATACACGGATTGAATAATTTATAAGGGTACTGATTACAAGATAGTTATTACCTATTGAAAGATATTAAATAATCATCAATTTAGCATATCTCTACCTGAACATTAGTCCCCTTACCTACCCAACTACAAAGGCTGAGCCAAATCGTTTTCCGTGTTGTAGCTGATAAAATCCTGCTCATGAGGGAAAGGAACGACCCGTGCGCGTTGCTGCTGCAACCAGCCGCGTATGCTGCGCATTCCTGAATAAAGGTATGGCACGGTGCTTTGCAGGATTTGCGGACGGATGAACATCACGCTGTAATGCGGTCTGGACGGGGTTTCAACGTAAAATGCATTGCACAACGGCGTGCGTTTGGCGATAGTCTCAAACTGGAAAACCAAGTTTTCCGGCAAACGTGGCATATCGCAGGATACGATAAGCAGCCAATCGGCAGTGGCAATTTGTAAATCGTTGGCGGCAGTACATAAGGCGGCTAAAGGACCGTAATGCTGCCATTGGCGTGCATCCGAGAAAACGTGCGCGCTGCGTTGGGCATAAGATTCAAGGTTGCGGTTGGCACTGATGGCGATATGGCTGACTTGCGGGCGGATTTTTTCGATAACGTGGTCTATCAAGGCTTTATTGTGCCATTGCACCAACCCTTTATCGACACCTCCCATCCGGCTTCCCTGCCCGCCGGCCAATATCAGTGCAAAAATTTTCATTTTGGTAGTCCTTTGCAAAGCAGAGTGTGTAAGTGTTATTCGAAATGTTGTATTTATGGAATAAGTTTTTAAGGCTTCAGGCCGTCTGAAACCTAGTTTTGTGATTTAATTCACTTAAGATGAATTTTATCATAACATGATTTTACATTAAACCCCTGTTTTTTCTTATCATAACCATACAATTATTTTAGACAGGTTGTTTATAAGCCGAAAGAATGATATTTTTATAAGATTATCGGATTAGTCTTCCTGCGTGCTTTATGCGTTTATTCTCCGGATCTTCAGACGGCCTGAGCCTGTCCTCGCGTTTAAAACTGCTGACTGTGTTATGGGTCGGCTCGGCTTTTTTGTCGATTGCCTTTACCCTGCTGCTTTCTTGGCGTTTGGAAAGCGCAGCCAAAACGATTGAAGATGCGGGCAGCTTGAAAATGCAGGTGTATCGCTTGGCTTATATGGCAAGCGTCCGTACGCCCAATGCGCAAATTGACAACCAAATCAAAGAATTTGAGCGTACGCTGGCCAATGTAACGCAAAGCGATGCCATTCATCCGCTGATTCCGTCACAAATGCCGCTGGCTTACGATTTGATCCAATCGATGCTGTTGATTGATTGGGAATCCAACATCAAGCCTTCTTTGCAACATTACGAGCGGCCGACCCAAATCGGCTTATACCGTTTTGCCGGCAATATCGAGCTGTTTTTACAGGCGATGGAAAATGCCAACGAGCAAAATACTTTGTGGCTGCGCCGTTTTCAAATGGCGATGATGTTGATGATTTTAGTGGCTGCCGGCTTGATGATTGTTTGGCATTATTCGTGGATCATCCGGCCGCTGGAAAAATTGCGCGACGGGGTAGAAACCATCAGCGAAGGTCGTTTCGGGGTACAAATCGATACAGACCAAATTCGTGAATTCGCCCAAGTCAGCAAGGGCTTCAACCAAATGAGCCGCCGTCTGAAAACGCTTTATACGGATTTAGAAGGACAGGTTGCCCAACAAACCCAAGACTTGGCGCGGCAAAACCGTGATTTGACCCTGCTCTACCAAACCACGCGCAATCTGCACCAAACCTTTACGCCCCAACAGGCGGCAGAAGAATTTTTGGCTCAGATTCTGCCGGCGTTTTCCGCTTTGGGCGGTACGGTATATCTTTCCGATGAGGAACGGAAACGTTCTGATTTGGCGGCAAGCGTCGGTGAAACCGAAGAAGGAAATCGTGTAGAATTTCCGATCGTTTATCAAGACGAACAGCTCGGTGTATTGGCCCTGTTTTTTTCAGACGGCCAGATGCCCAATGAGCAAGATGAAAAATTGTTGCAGACTTTAAGCGGGCAGCTGGGGATTTCCATCGCCAACAACCGCATGGAGCAAGAACGCCGCCTGCTTGCAGTTTTACAGGAGCGTAACTTGATTGCGCAAGGTTTGCATGACAGCATTGCGCAAGCCCTGACCTTTTTGAATTTGCAGGTGCAAATGTTGGAAAGCGCGTTTGCTTCAAACCAACGCGAGCAGGCAGAAGAAAATATCGGCTTCATCAAAGACGGCGTGCAGGAATGCTACGAAGACGTACGCGAGCTTCTGATGAATTTCCGCACCAAAATCAGTAATAAAGATTTCCCTGAAGCGGTAGAATCGCTGCTGGCGCGTTTTGAACGACAAACCGGTATTCCAGTCGATTTAAAATGGCAGGACGACGGACAGGCTTTGAATTATGATGAGCATTTGCAAATCATCTTCATCTTGCAGGAAAGCCTGTCCAATATTCGGAAGCACGCGCGTGCGCAACATGTCAGCGTCGAAATTGCCAACCACGGCGATTTTGTCATGACGATTCGGGACGACGGCGCAGGCTTTAATAAAGAACACCTATCAAACCGGCCTTCAGGCGAACATGTCGGCTTGGGCATTATGCAGGAACGGGCCCAACGGATTAACGCAGAATTGGCCATTACATCACAGATTGGGCAAGGTACGGCGGTTATGCTGACTTTGCCGCAACAAATGAGAACAGCATCATGACGATTAAAATTACCCTTATTGACGACCACACCCTATTTCGCAGCGGTATCAAGGCCTTGCTTTCTCGCCAGCCTGATTTTGAAGTCATCGGCGAAGCATCAGACGGCCTGGCCGGCGTAAAAATGGTTGAGCAGCTCAAGCCTGATGTGGTCTTGCTGGACTTGGATATGCCGGTCATGAACGGCCGCGAAGCATTGGCCCAAATTTTAAGTATCAATCCGCAGCTGACCGTCATCATGCTGACTGTTTCCGAAGACAGCGACGATTTGACCGAATGTATGCGTATGGGTGCAAAAGGCTTTTTGCTGAAAAACATCAACGCCGACTTCCTGTTGGAAAGCATCCGAAAAGCCGTCGATGGCGACAACGTCTTTTCTCCAGAAATGACCAGCCGCTTGGTGCAATCGCTGATTTCCCCTTCTCCTTCCCGTTCCGACCATCTACTGGAGCAACTAACCCCGCGCGAGATGGAAATCTTGGGCTATCTTGCCGCCGGACACAGCAACAAAATCATTGCCCGCCATTTGAATCTGGCAGAGTCAACCGTCAAAGTGCATGTGCAAAACCTGTTGCGCAAGTTGAACCTAAGCAGCCGCGTCCAAGCTGCGGTTTATGCGGTGCAACACAAAGTACCGCAACCGGTATTGTCTTAAAAAGGCCGTCTGAAACCTTCTTTTTAAAAGGTTTCAGGAAAAGCGTTTATTCGCTATAATCACGCCGATTTATATGCAGGGTTGTCTGATTCTTTCAGACGGCCTTTTTATTTGATTTCTCACTGATTTAAAACAACATGTCCGAAAACATTCCAGAAAATACACCCGAAAATACACCCGAAAATACCGTTCCTGAAGAACACAAACGCAGCATCCGCAGTTTCGTCTTGCGCCAAGGCCATATGACCGCGGCCCAACAGCGCGCCATCGATACGATGTGGCCGCAATTTGGTGTGGACTTCCAAGAAGCTCCTTTGGATTTGAACTGCGCTTTTGGACGGGACAATCCTAAAGTTTTGGAAATCGGTTTCGGTATGGGCGTCGCAACGGTGGAAATCGCCAAACGTCTGCCCGATACCGACTTTTTAGCAATTGATGTTCACGGCCCGGGCGTCGGCAATATCTTGAAGCTGATTGAGGAAGAACACATTTCCAATATCCGCGTGATGCGTCATGATGCGGTGGAAGTAGTGGAAAAGATGCTGGAAGACGGTTCTTTAGACGGCATTCATATTTTCTTCCCTGACCCTTGGCACAAAAAACGTCACAACAAACGCCGCTTGGTACAAGTGCCGTTTGTTGAAAAGCTATTGCCCAAACTCAAAAGCGGCGGCTATGTCCATATGGCGACCGACTGGGAAGAATACGCCGTGCAAATGCTAGAAGTTTTGAGCAGTTTCGACGCTTTGCAAAACACGGCTGCCGATTACTCCCCTACGCCTGATTATCGTCCTGAAACCAAATTTGAAGCCCGAGGCAAGCGGTTGGGTCATGGCGTTTGGGACTTGGTGTTCCGTAAGAAATAAAGCCAAACATAAAACACAAGGCCGTCTGAAAAATTTCAGACGGCCTTTTATCTTACTGAATTAAGCCAAGAAAAGTTTATAAGCCGGATTATCGGTTTCTTCTTTATAAACATAACCCAAGCTCTCCAAAAAGTCGGTAAAGGATTCATTGTCGCTTTCAGGTACATCGATACCGACCAAAATACGACCGTAGTCCGCACCATGATTGCGATAATGGAACAAAGTAATATTCCATTCGGCGCGCATATGGTTCAAGAAACGGGACAATGCGCCGGGGCGCTCAGGAAATTCAAAGCTGACCAAACGTTCGTTGGCTACTTTTTCCGTACGGCCGCCGACCATGTAACGGATATGGATTTTGGCAATTTCATCATTGGTCAAATCGACATTGGGCAGGCCTGCTTCAGTCAGTTGTTCACTGATGACGGCCAAGTCTTGCGCACCGGCGGTTTGCAAGCCGACAAAAATATGCGCATTTTTATCGCTGCCGTAGCGATAGTTGAACTCAGTAATGTTCCGGCTTCCCAACAAATTGATAAACTTCAGGAAGCTGCCCTTTTCTTCGGGAATGGTAACGGCAAAAATACCTTCGTTTCCTTCGCCCAGCTCACTGCGTTCTGAAACATGGCGTAGGCGGTGGAAGTTCATGTTGGCGCCGCTGGTAACGGCAACCAGGTTTTGACCTTGAATATTGTTTTTCGCAACGTAAGCCTTCAAGCCGGCAAGCGCCAATGCGCCCGCAGGCTCGGTAATGCTGCGCGTATCGTCAAATATATCTTTAATCGCGCCGCACAACATATCCGTATTGACCGTAATAATCTCGTCCAACAGCTCTTTACACAGGCGGAAGGTTTCCTCACCCACTACTTTAACCGCCGTGCCGTCTGAAAACAGGCCGACATCTTTCAAATGTACGATTTCCCCTGCTTCAACCGATTGTTTCATACAGCAAGAATCATCGGTTTGCACGCCAATGACTTTAATTTCAGGACAAACCTGTTTGATAAACGCTGCTACGCCTGCTGCCAAACCGCCGCCGCCAATCGGCACAAAAATCGCATTGATATTGCGGTGCTGGCGGAGGATTTCCATGCCGACAGTTCCCTGACCTGCAATCACATCAGGATCATCAAAAGGCGCGATATAAGTCAGTTTTTCCTTTTCTGCCAACTCCATCGCATAATCATAGGCATCGTTGTAAGACACACCTTTTAATACCACTTCACCGCCACGGCTCTTTACTGCATCAATTTTGATTTTCGGCGTAGTCTCCGGCATCACAATCACCGCACGGCAACCCAAATATTGAGCCGACAAAGCCACACCCTGCGCATGGTTGCCCGCGCTTGCTGCAATCACGCCGCAATCCAAGGCTTCTTTAGGCAGTTTCGCCATTTTGTTGTACGCGCCGCGGATTTTGAACGAAAACACCGGTTGCAAATCTTCGCGCTTGAGCAAAACCTGATTGTTCAGACGGCCTGACAGACTGCGCGCCAAATCCAAAGGCGTTTCTACGGCCACATCATAAACGGAAGCGGTCAAAATACGGGTTAGATAATCAGAAAGAGGAAGGGAATGGTTCATGGTATTTTAGTATTCGGAAATAAATTGCAATTCGGTCAAACCGACCGGAGGAAAAAGTTAAAACCATACCCCTGAGGCCGTCTGAAGGCAAGAAAAATCTTAGCAAAGCCTAAATGAGACGGTATAATGTCCGCTTAATATCTATTTAATATGCCAAACTGTTTGCTTCATAACAGTATCCACTCATATTCAAATCCACAAATAATGATGAAAAAAACGCTACTTAGCTTAATTTTTGCTGCCCTCCTGAATACTCCTGCCCTCGCTGCCGACCCGGTTGCATCTACCCCTGCCGTACAAAGCGAGGCTCAAACGCAGCCGCTGCTGCACAGCATCAATAGCCCGACAACGCCGCCGGAAATTGCGGCGACGGCCTATATCGTTACCGACCTGCACAGCAAGCAAACCTTGGCATCCAACAATGCCGACACGCCTATCGAGCCTGCCGCGTTGACGCAAATGATGACCGCCTACCTTGCCTTTAAAGCACTGGAAAACGGTACACTTGAAGCAAGCCAAATGCTGACCGTTTCCAATGCCGCATGGAAAGTCGAAGGTTCGCGCATGTTCCTTGACCCGAAAGTTCCTGTCAGCGTCAGCTCCTTGATTAAGGGTACAACCATCCAATCGGCCAACGATGCCGCCATTACCCTCGCCGAAGCCATTGGCAACGGCTCTATTGACGAATTCGTTAAACAAATGAATGAAGAAGCCAAACGCTTGGGCATGAAGCACACCCACTTCAACAACCCGACCGGCATTTCTTCTAACGGCCATGTTTCAACCGTTGGCGACCTGGCTATTTTGGCAGCCGCGCTGATCAACGACTATCCGAAATACTATCCTTTGTTTGCAAACAAATCTTTCAAATACAATAATATCGAGCAGCCTAACCGCAATCTTCTGCTCTATCGCGACAGCAGTATCGATGGTTTGAAAACCGGCTATTCTGAAGGCGCAGGCTATCATCTTGCTGCTTCCAGCAAACGTAACAACCGCCGCATCGTTTCCATTCTTGCCGGTGCCGAATCTACCGAGGCACGCGCCAGCGAAAGCAGCAAACTGCTCAACTGGGCGTTGCAGGCATTTGATACGCCCAAACTTTATAACGGCGGAGAAGTAATTTCCCAAGTAAAAGTTTACAAAGGCAGCACCAAAGCCGTAGACATCGGTTTCTTGGACGATGTTTACATTACCATCCCCCACGATACCGGCAAAAACGTCAAACCAATCTTAGAAACACTTCAGCCCGTCCTCGCCCCAATTGAAAAAGGCCAAGTATTGGGCAAACTGAAAGTCATGAAAGACGGCAAAGTCATTGCCGAAAAAGACGTCGTCGCACTAAATGGTGTGGAAGAAGGCAGCTGGCTGCGCCGTATGTGGGACGCGATTGTGTTGTGGTTTAAAGGTTTATTCAGTTAATGCTCTTCTAAACAATCACCCATAACAAGGTAAGCATCAAAAAGGCCGTCTGAAATCTGTTTTCCAGTTTTCAGACGGCCTTTATTCAGCCTAAAAGACAGCTAATTAAATAATTCCAGCGTTGGCGGAAGATGCTGCATCATCGTGAACATCAGCCGTATTGACAGACGAGTAGCTCATGCGCTCAGTGTGCGTATTGACGGCTGACAAATTACTGATATTGCCGTTGCCTGACAATCTACCCATCAACTCTTGCAGGCTCAATGTACCTTCATCGAAACGGAAGGTATCAATCACAGCATCAGTTTTACCGGAAACAAATTGGTCATTGATGGTAATACTGTCCCCTTCTGATCCCTTGATGGTAATTTTCCAATCAATATTGCCTCGAACATCAGTAATGGCATCAATATGCAGGTCATTAACAGAAATATTTTGGCCAAATTGCAGTGCATTATGTTCGCCCACATTATCGACAATCGTATCCTTACCTTCTCCAAGGCTGAAAACATAAGTATCGGCACCCTTGCCGCCTACCAAGTAATCGGTTCCTTGTCCGCCGAACAAAACGTCGTTACCATCGCCGCCATTCAAACGGTCATTGCCACTTTCGCCCCATAAAGTATCGTTGCCATTGCCTCCATGTATAGAATCATTACCCATACCGCCATTGAGACGATCGTCTCCATCATAGCCAAAAATAATGTCATTACCTGAATCACCGTTAATCGTATCATTGCCCAAACCGCCTCTGATACGGTCATTGCCATCGCCGCCGCTGACAAGAGCATGGCTGCTGTCTGTAATTGTGATGATATTATCAGCACCTAAATGAAGTGAGGCTTGGGTAAGACTGTGATCATCTACTTCCGCTACATTTTTTGCAGAATTATTTTCTGCTACCGAAAGGCTGTGATTATTTTCGATGGTCAATGTAGTCTCGTTTACAGACTCTGGAATATTACCTTCTTTAGGATTACGGGTTTTGGTAATTTCTTGATCGGAAAGATTATTCACAATAGTGTTATTTTCAATTTTGATATTGTTGAGTTCTCCCAAAATATCTTTTTTGGGAGTAGCATAATCCCTGCCTTCTTCCAAATCGATAGAACCTTTAACACGACCATATGTGTCCGCATTAGTCCCATTGTTTACCAGTAAGTTATCGTGAACGGAAATACCCGTATCATTGAAATCAAAATTATGGCTGTTTTTGAATACAGTGTTTAAGCGTACGCCACCCCAATTGGCATTATCTTTAATAAGGTTATTGGCTACTTCATGACCTTTGCCGCCAAAGATACCAATACCTGCCGCACGCCAGCCTAATTCAACGGTATTGTTTAAAAAGTGGTTATTTTCAGCAACATGGGCATTGGTATTCTCATGATGACTTGACCATGTTGCTAAGCCATCATCACCATTGCCGCGGATATTGGAATTGATAACGGTGGAATTGCTGGTACCTTGGGCAAAGTTAACGCCGTCTGCAAAGTTATTACGAATAGTGGCATTGGAGATAGTCAAACCATCAGTGTAATTTAAAGGTTTGTTTTTAGAATAATCCCCCATCCAAACACCAGCTTCAAAATGTTCAATTTTGATATCGTGAATAGAAGAGCCAGTACCTAAAGTGCCGGATATCCCTTTGTAATTGGCTTTCTCATCATGTCTTGAATTTAGATTTGAATCCATAGAGAGATTGCCCAAATCTATATCTTTACTACCGGGTTCAAAAGTAATACCACCGCCACCGCTCGCATAACCCTTATCATCGTATTTAGCAGCTTCTGTATTCAAAAAATGTAACTTAGTGTGCCATTGCCCTGCACCGGTAATCTTAATGCCATCAGGAACATAAAGAGAAATCGGTCGTGAAAAATCAAATTGACCTTCAGGAATGTAAACAGATTTTTTAGACGCTTTTGCAGATTCAATCGCAGCCATAAATGCTTGGTAATCATCCGAGCCGTCATTGGCAATTGCGCCGAAATCAGTAATGCTGACACTGTTTTCAGGCTGTCTAATGGCGTCCGGTGCCTTTTCCAAATCAACCAAGTCAATGCCTACGGGTGTGCTGTCGAGATTAGTGATGGTAACTGTATCTCCTTTATTGATATGGGCATCTTTAAATAATTGGCTGACTTCGTCAAATTGGAAGCGGGCAAGCCTATCTGCCGCAGGCGTATCATGAACTTTAATATCGTCATTCGGATGATATGTATAGTTATCCAAATATTGCCAGTTAGATTTGGAAGACAAATCCAAAGTACCGATCACTGTATTATTGACTTTGACTTCAACTTTACCGCTTTCACCGTCAGGAACAGTATAACGGATGGTTACGGCATTGGCATCTGCTTGTGCAATAAATGACACAGATGCATTAGTCGGCAAATCAACATATGCCTGACCGCTTGCTTCACGGGCAGTTGCGCGTTCTGTTTCTTTAGAAGAAGAGTGGTTCTCAACGATACCGTTCTTCAACTCGCCTTGTTCTGCCTCATAAGTCGTGTAGGCAAGTTTTGCACCATATTGGGAAGCGTTTGGCACTACAGTTTTAAGGTCTACCATTTGATATATTCCTTCAAAAATATTGTATTTTTAAATTAATCTACGATACAAGCTCCTATTGGTCATAAAATTAGCATAAAAGTTCAGTAATCTATTATTAAGTTTGATAAAGAAAAAATGCCGTCTGAAAACACAACGGTTTTCAGACGGCATTTCAATACCTTAATAGGTTATCAGTATGAGCTTAAACTAAGCCTTTTTTCTCCAGATAGCTTTCGTAATCACCCAGGTAGTGTTCATATCCGCCTTTGCCATCCAATTCGATGATTTGGGTAGCCAATGAAGATACAAACTGACGGTCGTGTGAGACGAAAATCAGCGTGCCGTTGTATTTTTCCAGCGCCATGTTCAAGGATTCGATGCTTTCCATGTCCATGTGGTTGGTCGGTTCGTCCATAACCAAGACATTGGGTTTCAACAGCAACAGTTTGCCGTAAAGCATACGGCCTTTTTCGCCACCGGAGAGAACCTTCACTTTTTTCACAACATCGTTGCTGCCGAAGAGCAAGCGGCCCAAAGTGCCGCGGATGACTTGTTCGTCATCGCCTTCCTGGCCCCATTGACGCATCCATTCAGTCAAATCCATATCAACGTCGAAGTCGTTTTCATGGTCTTGCGGATAGTAGCCGACACTGGCTTTTTCCGCCCATTTGATGGTGCCTTCGTCCGGCAACAGGCCGTCTGAATATTCGGGATTGTACGCGCCGGCCAAGAGTTTCAGCAGAGTAGATTTACCTGCGCCGTTCGGGCCGATGATGGCAAGGCGTTGACCGGCTTCAAGGATGAAGTTCAGGTTTTTAAACAACTGGGTTTCAAAACGTTTGGCCAGTTTTTCAACTTCCACTGCCTGACGGTGCAACTTGGCTTTTTCGTCGGCTTCAAAACGGATATATGGGTTTTGACGGGTAGAAGGTTTGACTTCGACCATTTCCGATTTGATTTTGTCGGCCTGTTTCAGACGGCTGGTTGCCTGACGGGCTTTGGATTTATTGGCAGAGAAGCGTGCGACAAACTCTTGCAGCTCTTGCAGTTTCTCTTTGGCTTTGGCATTGTCTTTCAGGGCGCGTTCACGCGATTGGGCGGAAGCGAGCATGTAGTCGTCGTAGTTGCCCGGATAGATGGTGATGGTGTTGTAGTCCAAATCCGCCATATGGGTGCAGACTTCGTTCAAAAAGTGACGGTCGTGCGAGATGATAATCATGGTGGAGTCGTATTGGTTCAACACGCCTTCCAACCAACGGATGGTATTGATGTCCAAGTTGTTGGTCGGTTCGTCCAAGAGCAATACATCTGGCTTGGAGAACAGGGCTTGCGCCAGCAATACGCGCAGTTTGAAACCCGGGGCAACTTCTGCCATGGTCGCGTTGTGCAAATCTTCGGAAATACCCACGCCGCTCAACAATTCGGCAGCGCGCGCTTCGGCGGTATAGCCGTCATATTCGGCGAACTTGGCTTCCAGTTCGGCGGCTTTCATGTAATCGTCTTCGGTAGCTTCGGGGTTGGCGTAAATCGCATCACGCTCGGTCATCGCCGCCCACATTTCGGTGTGACCCATCATCACCACATCCAGCACGCGCATGTCTTCGTAGGCAAACTGGTCTTGGCGCAATTTACCCAAACGCACGCCGTTTTCAATCGCTACTTCGCCGGCAGTCTGTTCCAAATCGCCGCCGAGGATTTTCATGAAGGTGGATTTGCCTGAGCCGTTGGCGCCGATCAAGCCGTAACGGTTGCCTTCGCCGAATTTGACGGATACGTTTTCAAACAGCGGCTTTGCGCCGAACTGCATGGTGATGCCGTTGGTAGAAATCATTATTCGTAAAACCTTTATAAATAGAATGTTATAATCGGACGCGATTGTAGCATATTTTTGCAAAGACCTCAGGATTGAGGCCATGGCAAATGTGCCCAATACCCGATGCAAGATGAAAACAGGCAACGCTTCACGCAAAAATGCGTTGTAGGCAGCCTTTCAGGCCGTCTGAAACGGAGAAACGATATGGAAACGCACAAAATCTATTACGCCGTGATTATTTTGGTATGCGCCGCTTCCATGCTGCTCAGCCCGTTTTTCTATATCCGCCGCACGCGCTCGGGCGCCGAATTGCGGCGCGCGCCCAGACAGTGGAAACCCATACTCTTCGCCAACATCATCATGATTGCGGCTTTGTTTGTTTGGTGGAAATGGTTTTAAGGAAAAATAAAAAATGAACAAAATTTGGTTCAGCACATTACTGCTCGCGTTGACAACTGCGGTTTCCGCCGCGCCTATTTTTGAATGCACCGATTCTGCCGGCCGCAAAGTCTATACCCAAGCCGGCGGCAAAAACTGCAAAGCCAGCAATATCGGCAAACCGTCCGTATATACTTCTGCGCCTGTTTCAACACCGGCAACGCCGACTTCCCCAAGCAAAGCCGAGCAGGCGGAAGAAGCTGTCGCCCCGGTCAATCCGGCTGACGTCGGCGCAGCCAAGCGTGCTTTAGATACCGCCAAGAAAAATTTGGAAGAAGGCAAAAAAGTACGTTATGGCAATGAACGCAACTATGCCCGCTATCTCGAACGGATCAACGGTTTGGAAAAAGCCGTCCGCTCGGCTCAGGAAAACTATGACGCGGCGCAACGCCAGCCTGCATCTCAAGATCCTGTTGCCTATTGATACTTACCACACCAGCAAGGCCGTCTGAAATTTGGTTTTCAGACGGCCTTTTCATGTCTTCAATATAACAAAATCGTCTTTATACCTAACAAAGCATTCTTTCCAGTTTTCAGACGGCCTTGTTAAAGTAAGCGTGTATTAAATTCTGACGGTTGCCATTATGTTGTTACTCAAAACGCCTTCTGTATTGCCGGGTTTCAAGCTCAGTCTGGGTTTGACGGTTTTATGCCTGTCGCTTTTGGTGGTTTTGCCGTTTGCAATGATGGTGGCCAAAGCGGCGGAAATCGGCTGGAGCGGATTTTGGAACACGATTACCGAACCCAATGTCTTGGCGGCCGTCTGGCTGAGCTTGCGGATGTCGTTTTATGCGATGTTGACCAATATCGTGTTCGGCACGTTGGTCGCCTGGGTATTGGTGCGTTATGAATTTCCGGGCAAAGGGTTAGTAAACGCTTTGGTCGATTTGCCGTTTGCGCTGCCGACAGCGGTAACAGGTATTGCGTTGGCAACCCTGTATGCGCCCAATGGCTGGATAGGCCGTTTTTTCGAGCCTTTGGGGATCAAAATCGCCTTTACGCCCGTCGGTATTTGGATTGCGCTGATTGTCGTCAGCCTGCCCTTTATCGTCCGCGCTGTGCAGCCGGTATTGGAAGAATTGTCGGGCGAGTATGAAGAAGCGGCGGCGACTTTAGGCGCAAGCCGTTGGACTACGTTCCGCCGCGTCCTTTTACCTGAAATCACACCGGCCCTGTTGACCGGCGCAGGCATGATGTTTGCCCGCTCTACCGGCGAATACGGCTCGGTCATTTTTATCGCAGGCAATATTCCGATGGTGTCTGAAATCCTGCCCTTGATTATCACCGGCAAACTGGAGCAATACGATGCTCAGGGCGCATCAGCCGTTGCTCTGTTTATGCTGATGATTTCGTTTGTCATCCTGCTGATTTTAAACATTATGCAATGGACTTTAAGCCGCCGCGCCGGAGCGAGGGTTTAACAAACAACAGGCCGTCTGAAACATCAAGCAAACATTTTTCAGACGGCCCAAACGAATACAAGAATAAATCGAGATTACCCTATCATGAAAACCCATTCTACCAATCCAAACTTGAGCGAACCGCGTTGGCTGCGCGTGTTGCTGACTGCTACCGCCTTGGGCTTTCTGCTGCTGATGCTGGTCGTACCGTTGGTTGCCGTATTCTACGAGGCTTTAAAAGGCGGTTGGGATTTATACCTGCAATCCTTGAGCGATCCCGAAGCTTGGTCTGCCATCAAATTAACGCTGATTACCGCGCTGATTGTCGTTCCTGTCAATGCCGTATTGGGCGTAGCGATGGCGTGGCTGTTGACCCGTTTTGATTTTCGCGGCAAGCAGTTGCTGACTACCCTGCTCGATTTGCCGTTTTCCGTATCGCCCGTGGTGGCCGGTTTGATGTTCGTCTTATTGTTCGGCGCGCACACGGCATTGGGTGGCTGGCTGGAAGCGCAAGGCATACAGATTATCTTCGCCATCCCCGGCATTATTCTGGCGACGCTGTTCGTTACCTTCCCTTTTGTCGCACGCGAAATTATTCCTTTAATGCAGGCGCAGGGCGACAGCGAAGAACAGGCCGCCTTGATACTCGGTGCAAGCGGCTGGCAGATGTTTTGGCGCATTACCCTGCCCAACATCAAATGGGCGTTGCTCTACGGCATCATTCTTACCAACGCCCGCGCGATGGGCGAATTCGGCGCGGTCAGCGTGGTATCGGGGCACATTCGCGGCGAAACCAACACCATCCCGCTTTTGGTCGAAATCTTCTACAACGAATACAACTTCACCGGCGCATTCGCCCTCTCCGGCGTATTGGCACTTTTAGCACTGGCGACGCTGGCGGTGCAGAACATCATCACCAAATTACAAGATAAAAAACTTGCCGCCGCCGAAAGGAACGCAGCATGAGCATCACCATCCAAAACTTAAACAAACACTTCGGCAACTTCCACGCGCTGAAAAACATCAACCTCAACGTCCCCACCGGCAAACTCGTTTCCCTGCTCGGCCCTTCCGGCTGCGGCAAAACCACGCTCCTGCGTATAATCGCCGGACTGGAAAACGCCGACGGCGGCAACATCCTGTTTGACGGGCAAGACGTAACCGCCAAGCATGTGCGCGAGCGCAAAGTCGGCTTCGTGTTCCAACACTACGCCCTCTTCCGCCACATGAACGTGTTTGACAACGTAGCCTTCGGTTTGACCGTATTGCCCAAGTCCGAACGTCCGTCCAAAGAACAAATCCGCGCCAAAGTCGAAGAATTGCTCAAACTCGTGCAGCTCTCCCACCTCGCCAAATCCTATCCGCACCAGCTCTCCGGCGGCCAACGCCAACGCATCGCCCTCGCCCGCGCGCTTGCGGTCGAACCGAAACTCCTGCTTTTGGACGAACCCTTCGGCGCGCTGGATGCCAAAGTGCGCAAAGAATTACGCACCTGGCTGCGCGACATCCATCACAACTTGGGCGTAACCAGCATTTTGGTCACACACGATCAAGAAGAAGCCCTCGAAGTTTCCGACGAAATCGTTGTCATGAACCACGGCAAAATCGAACAAACCGGCAGCGCCGAAGCCATTTACCGTAAACCAGAAAACGCCTTCGTTACCGAATTCCTAGGCGAAACCGACGCTTTTGAAGGCAGAATCGAAAAAGGCATCTGGCACTACAACGGCTTCGCGTGGAAATTGGACGCGCACTACAAATGGCAGGAGCAAACCGCTATCGGCTATATACGTCCGCACGAATGGCAACTTGCCGCCGAACATGAAACACCGATGATCCATGCCAAAATCGAAAAAATCCACGCCGTCGGCGCATTGACGCATATTGTGGTAAAACACGACAAACAAGACGTGCATATCACGCTGGCAGGCAGCGATGCCGCGCGTTACCAAATCGCCGAAGGCAAAGAATTGAGGCTGATTCCGAAACAGGTTTATGTCTTCTCTCAAAACGAGCTGATTGAATATTCGATTTGAGACTAAATCATAAGGCCGTCTGAAAATCAGCTTTCAGACGGCCTTTCATCTTATTTAAACCTGCCAATCAATCGGCTCTAAACCATGCGCCTGCAAATAAGCGTTTGCCTGCGAAAAATGTTTGCAGCCGAAAAAGCCTCGATAGGCCGACAAGGGGGAAGGATGCGGCGCGGTCAGCACCAAATGGCGGTTGCGGTCGATAAACGCGCCTTTCTTCTGCGCATGGCTGCCCCACAGCATAAAGACTAAATGCTCGCGTTCCTTATCCAATTGTCGGATGACTTCATCGGTAAACGTCTCCCAGCCCAAAGTCGCATGAGAATGCGCCACACCGGCGCGGACAGTCAACACCGTATTCAACAGCAATACGCCCTGTTCCGCCCAATGCTGCAAATAGCCGTGTTGAGGAATCTGGAATCCCTCAATATCCGTCGCCAACTCTTTATAAATATTGACCAACGACGGCGGCACCGCAATTTCAGGCTGTACGGAAAACGCCAAACCATGCGCCTGACCTGCGCCGTGATACGGGTCTTGCCCCAATATCACTACCTTTACATTTCCGAATTCAGTCGTCCGAAAGGCATTGAATACATTGCGCTCAGGCGGATAAACGGTTATCCCCGCCTGCCTGTCATGGCGCACCTTCTCCAAAATCGTTTGAAAATACGCCTTTTCTTTTTCCGCACCAATCGCCTCGTGCCAAGTCTGCATTATTTGCCGCTCCTTATTTGAATGGACTTATTATAACTGAAATAATTTTCAACCTTAGCCTTTTCATTTTAAGCCATTGCCATTATGATAAGGATTATCAAAAGATTATTAAAAGGATATGCCGCATGACGATATGGTTTGTTGCCGCCGCCGTTGTTCTGATTGTCGAATTGTTTATCGGAACGGTTTATCTTTTGGTGGTCAGCGTAGCGCTGGCTGCCGCCGGAATTATGTACGGATTAAGTGGACACTTCTCTACCGCCGTTTTGACCGCGGCCATCATCAGCGCACTCGGTATCTGGCTGGTACATGGCCGTCTGAAAAATCAGTTGGCTCCCCAAGCGCTCAACGATGACTTGGATATTGGGCAAAACGTCCGCATCCTACGCCACCTGCATGACAATATTTACGAAGTCGCCTACCGCGGTACACACTGGCAGGCACAAGCCGAACGGCCTCAAGATACTTTTCAGACGGCCTCAAGCGCAGTCATTACGGCCAAAAACGGCAATCTGCTGATTATCCGCACACTCTCCCAACCATCATCATAAGGAAACATTATGGAATTTCTGCTCAGCCTCCCCGTCCTCATCCTCATCGTCGTTGTTGTTTTTGGTTTCAAATCCTTTATCGTTGTACCGCAGCAGGAAGTCTATGTGGTCGAACGATTAGGCCGTTTTCACAAAGCGCTGACTGCAGGTCTGAACATCCTGATCCCATTTATCGACCGTGTTGCCTATCGTCATTCGCTGAAAGAAGTTCCTTTGGATGTTCCCAGCCAAGTCTGTATTACCCGCGACAACACTCAGCTGACTGTGGACGGCATTATCTACTTCCAAGTTACCGATCCTAAACTCGCTTCATATGGTTCCAGCAACTACATCATGGCGATTACCCAGCTTGCGCAGACAACTTTGCGCTCTGTCATCGGCCGCATGGAATTGGATAAAACCTTTGAAGAACGCGACGAAATCAACAGCATTGTTGTTGCTGCTTTGGACGAAGCGGCAGGCGCATGGGGCGTGAAAGTCTTGCGTTACGAAATCAAAGACTTGGTTCCGCCGCAAGAAATTCTGCGCTCCATGCAGGCGCAAATTACAGCCGAACGTGAAAAACGCGCGCGCATTGCCGAATCCGAAGGCCGTAAAATCGAGCAGATCAACCTTGCCAGCGGTCAGCGCGAAGCAGAAATCCAACAGTCCGAAGGTGAAGCGCAAGCCGCCATCAACGCGTCAAACGGTGAAAAAATCGCCCGCATCAACCGCGCACAAGGTGAAGCCGAAGCCCTACGTCTGGTGGCCGAAGCCAACGCCGACGCCATCCGTAAAATCGCCGAGGCGGTTCGCTCAGAGGGCGGTGCTGAAGCTGTTAACCTGAAAGTTGCCGAGCAATACGTTGCCGCCTTCAGCAATTTGGCTAAAGAAAGCAACACGCTGATTATGCCCGCCAACGTTGCCGACATTGGCAGCTTGGTCTCCGCCGGTTTGAAAATCATCGACGGCAACAAGCCTAAAGCGTCATAATAGCGTTCTGACTCAGGCCGTCTGAAAACCCAATACGGCTTTTCAGACGGCCTTTTTATATCGTTCGATTTTTATATGAATACACAAACCATCAAAACCTATCTTGTCGGCGGCGCCGTCCGCGACCATCTTTTAGGCCTGCCCGTCAAAGACCGTGATTGGGTAGTCGTCGGTGCAGATGCGCAAACCATGTTGGCTCAAGGTTATCAGCCGGTTGGCAAGGATTTTCCCGTCTTTCTCCACCCGGACAGCCACGAAGAATACGCCCTCGCCCGTACCGAGCGTAAAACTGCCAAAGGCTATGCCGGATTCAGTTTTCATGCCGATAAAGACGTTACGCTGGAACAAGACCTAATGCGCCGCGACCTGACCATCAATTCCATGGCTCAGGATTCAGACGGCACGATCATCGATCCTTTTGGCGGACAACAAGATTTGGCGGCCGGCATCCTGCGCCACGTTTCGCCTGCCTTTGCCGAAGACCCTGTGCGGATTTTGCGTATCGCCCGTTTTGCCGCGCGTTATGGTTTTCAAATTGCCGATGAAACCATGTCGCTGATGCGGCAAATGGTAGAAAACGGCGAAGCGGATGCCTTGGTTGCCGAACGCGTCTGGCAGGAATTATCCAAAGGCTTGATGGAGAAAAATCCGCGCCGAATGATTGAAGTTTTGCGCGAATGCGGCGCACTCAAAGTTTTGCTGCCCGAAGTCGATGCCCTTTTCGGCGTACCGCAACGCGCCGACTATCATCCCGAAATCGACAGCGGTATTCACACGCTGATGGTTGTACAACGAGCTGCCGAGATGAACCTGTCCCTCGCCGAACGCTATGCCGCCCTATTACACGACTTGGGCAAGGCAAAAACACCGGCCGATATCCTGCCAAAACACTACGAACACGACATCAACGGCGTCGAACCCGTCCGCGAAGTCAATCAACGCCTGCGCGCACCCAAACACTGCGCCGAGCTTGCCGAACTCGTCTGCCGTTGGCACATCATGCTCCATCAAGTCGGGCAGTTTAAAAGCAAAACCATTTTGAATGTTTTGAAAAAAACCGATGCATTTCGCCGCCCCGAACGTTTTCAGACGGCCTTAAACGTCTGCGTGGCCGACAAACAAGGCCGTCTGAACCTTGAAGACGCCCCCTATCCGCAGCGTGAACACTGGTTGGCTTTACTTGAAGCCGCCAACCAAGTAGATGCAGGCAAAATTGCCGCCGAGTGTCGCGCGCAAGGAAAAACGCACCTTATCGCCGAACAAATTGATCATGCCCGCTTAGCGCAAATTACACCGCTGCAAAAAGCATATCAGGCAGACAAAGTAGGAGGATATTGATGACATCTTCACGTTATAAAATTGAACAAACACCTAGCAAAATTACCTTGTCAGCAAAAATTATACGTAACCGACTCAAACTTCTATTAACTTGCAGAGACCTTGTAATCGTACTATTGATATTAGCAAACATTCCAAATTTAAACTTTGAATCAGCATTTAATATCATACTCCTCATATTTTTGGGTCTGCTTTCTTTCCAATGTATTTATGACTTACTGTGGCAACTTTTTGGACAAGAACATATTCATGTTCAAAATGGAATACTTTCACACCAGTTCGCGCTGTTTGGATTGGGAAAAGGTAAAAAATTTTCACTCGTAGAAATAGCGCAATGGCAGCCACATGAGAACCATGCAAATACTAAAAACACTAAAATAACACTGCGTAACTATTTGAGCCAGAGAAGGAATACATCCACCATCTCCAGCCCCTTACGACAACCAAATAGTAAACAAGGTGCATGGTCATTTGTTTATCATGGGGAAACCATATATATCGGAGAATTTTTTTATAGCGACGATTACCAAGCAATTAACTCAAAATTAAATAGCCTAATGCCAAAAAAAGCCAAAACAGAGGCACTTTCCGAACCAGAACACGGCCTTTAAAACAGCCACCACGATATCTGCTATAATCCGCAACTTAACCACCTTATTTCAACAATAAAAATCATGACTATCCAGACCGATTTACTTCACGAAAAAATCAGCAATGAAGATTATCAACGCCTCATTGTCAAACACAGCGAATCTTTCAGCGACGGCGAAATCTGCCTATTGAATGAGATTTTGGAAAAATTTGAATTTGATGTCGTACAGGAACAAGCATTGGCGCAAGCTGTGATGCAGCAGGTGCGCTTCGATCCAAACGACTACCATATCGACAGCGACGATGAAGACACAACCGGCATCTGCCCGCACTGCATCAATCCGCCCATGCCGCCCCTGCGCGATTATCTGGTTTGGCGCAAAACACGCGGCTGAAAATTTTCCTAATCGATTTTGATAAGTTATTAACCATTCGTTATCGAACAAGGCCGTCTGAACAGGTGTCATCGTTACATTTGTTCAGACGGCCTTATATATTGCGCCCTATCACAG
>NZ_KV820413.1:0-4073 GCF_001815375.1 Neisseria sp. HMSC065C04 | reverse complement strand
AAATCCTCTTTCCTTTTGGGAAAGAGGATTTTTTTAATCACTCCCAACGCTGGGCAGACTACTAATCAGAGCACATCCGCATGCGGTCTTGCAACCATCAACAGCAACTGCTTTACCTTCAAACATCATATACTGACTGCCTTCAATAATCGGATTGTCGCCATGACCGGTTATAGGGCAACTGACCAAATCGCCAACTAGTGCCGCAGGTTTTCCTTCAATAGTCATTTGGGAAGATGCTTGAATAACCATACCACCATGCGTAGTAGAATCACCCAATCTAATAATACCCTTCATTTTTACATTCCTTTGCCGTCAAAATTCCTATAAACCAGATTGTAGATCTCAGACATTACCATAAGCCTGAATCAAACGCCCCATATAAAAACCATTATCCGTATTCCAACCAAATAACTGATTTTTCTGCTCAGTATTTTCAACAGCCAAACCTAACATGAGCAATTGATTTCCCGAAGCAAGAGGTCCCATAAAAAGCCCAGGATTATGTCTTAAAACACTATTTCTGCCGTAATGCCAGTCCCCTCCTGCTGCCTTAATACCATCCATATATTGCTGGATTTCCTCATGTGAGGAAGAAAACCATACTGCATCAATTGCTTCATCATGTAATCCATAATCCACATATTTTTTCAATAACTGTGGTTGTTTTCCATCATCCAGCGTAATAGGTCGTTGTACCCATGCACGAATTGGTAGATTATTCTGTTTAGCCAAATACTGAGAGGAAAAAACTATCCAGGTTACTGTTTCAGTAAATTCTAAATCATCTATATCTGGATTTAACCAAGCCGATAAGACAGCATGGATACCTTCAGGTTCAGATTTCTCAAACCAATTATCGATAAATCCACTCATATCCTGTAGAGGCATGATGGCCAGATCCAAGTTTTCTATACCAATAGTTTCCGACATATTGATTAGCTTATTTTGCCAGGCTTCATAAATATCGTTGTCAGGAGTATGGATATGTACGGTCAATTTTTTTGAAAACTCAGCCAAAGATCTAATTCTTTCTTCTAATTGCCACACCGTTGTTTCATGACACAATGGTCGTTCAAAGTTATCTTCTTCATCAATAAAAGCAATACAATCAAATCTCTCATTACCTTTAGTTTCAGCAATTACATCATTCAGTGCAATTTCAGACGGCAGAGCTACATAAGCGTCTATTACTGCAACTCTCTTACCAGCCCACTCTGTCCACTTTCTACGAATATTGTCTTTTTCTTTCTGCCATGCCTCCATAGCGGCATAACGATGGACTGAAGAAATATAGCGGTAAGAAAGTGCTGCAAACCATATAACAGGAAAGACCAACGAATAAATTGCATACTTTTTTAGCAATAAAATCCATAACAATGAACAGCAACATGCAAATGCCAAAGTAGCGGCCCACATCCATGGTTTTCCCCACTTATTTTTGACTTCTGGAACTAATGTTGCGGGAACTTCAGGAATATTCCATTGCATTTTAAATAGCCTTATACTCAAAAAATCAATTATATATAAAAATAATTATATTGGTTAAACATTAGCACATAGATTCTTAATATTATCTATGTAACTATCTAACTATCTAACCATTTATTAATTAAACGTTTAATATAGAACTATACAGGCTCTTCTAAAAAATTTTCACATCCTATATACAAGCCCATTTAACCATAAGCTTAATTATATTCAATATATCAAACTTAGCTTCAAAAAACTTCCAAGTAAAAAGTTTAACCAGCTATTTAATAAAATACGGCATTTTAAACTAAAACTGAAAATGTTATCCTCAACCTAAAATGCTTATCCTCTAAGATGGGTAAGTTTCTCCTAAATTTATTCCGATCCAAACAATAAGTTCTCTTTAATATTCCTAATTTTATCGCGTAACACAGCAGCCTCTTCAAACTGCAAATCCCTAGCCGCCTGCTGCATGGCTTTTTCCAGTTTGGCGATTTCTTTAATCGCGTCTTCTTCATTGTGAATCACGCCAACTTTGACTTTGTTTTTGCCTTTCAGACGGCCTTTGCCGCCGTCTTCTTCGTGGTACACGCCGTCGATGATGTCTTTGACCTGTTTTTTAATCTGCTGCGGTACGATGCCGTGTTCTTCGTTGAATTTAATCTGTTTTTCGCGGCGGCGTTCGGTTTCGTCGATGGCGGCCTTCATGGAGTCGGTGATTTTGTCGGCGTACAGGATGGCGATGCCGTTCACGTTGCGCGCGGCGCGGCCTATGGTTTGAATCAGGCTGCGGTGGGAGCGCAGGAAGCCTTCTTTGTCTGCATCGAGGATGGCGACGAGGGAGACTTCGGGGATGTCGAGGCCTTCGCGCAAGAGGTTGATGCCGACGAGTACGTCAAACAGTCCGAGTCGCAAATCTCTAATGATTTCAACGCGCTCGACGGTATCGATGTCGCTGTGCAGGTAGCGCACTTTGATGCCGAGTTCGCTGTAATAGTCGGTGAGTTGTTCCGCCATGCGTTTGGTGAGGGTGGTAACGAGTACGCGTTCGCCTTTTTGGATGCGGTCGTTGATTTCGCTCATTAAATCATCGACTTGGGTGGCGACGGGGCGGATGATGATTTGGGGGTCGACCAGCCCTGTGGGGCGGACGACTTGTTCGACCACTTGTCCGGCGTGTTCTTCTTCGTATTTGGCGGGGGTGGCGGAAACGAAGACGGTTTGCGGCATGACTTTTTCAAATTCGTGGAATTTGAGCGGGCGGTTGTCGCGGGCGGAAGGCAGGCGGAAGCCGTAGTCCACGAGGTTTTGCTTGCGCGATGCATCGCCTTTGTACATGCCGCCGATTTGGGTGACGGTAACGTGGCTTTCGTCAATGAACATGATGGCGTTGTCGGGCAAGTAGTCCATCAGCGTGGGCGGCGGTTCGCCTTCTTTTTTACCGGAGAAGTGGCGGGAGGAGGTTTCGATGCCTTTGCAGAAGCCCATTTCGTAGAGCATTTCGAGGTCGAAGCGGGTGCGCTGTTCGATACGTTGTTGCTCAACGGGACGTTGTTCGCGGGCGAAAAACTCGATGCGTTCGCGCAGTTCTTCTTTGATGGACTCGCAGGCGCGCAAGACGGTGTCGCGCGGGGTAACGTAGTGGCTGGATGGGAAGACGGTGTAGCGGCCGACGCGCTGGATAAGGCTGCCTGAAAGCGGGTCGAACATATCGAGGCGGTCAATTTCGTCGTCAAACAGGCTGATGCGCAAGGCATTTTCGGAGCTTTCGGCGGGGTACACGTCAATCACGTCGCCGCGCACGCGGAAGCTGCCGCGTTTGAAGTCCAAATCGCCGCGTTCGTACTGCATGGAAACGAGCGTGGCGATGATGTCGCGCTGCTCAATGGTGTCGCCTTCTTTGACGGACAATACCATTTGTTGATATTCGGTCGGGTCGCCGATACCGTAAATAGCGGACACGGTGGCGACGATAATCACGTCGTCGCGCGTCATCAGGTTTTTGGTGGCGGAAAGGCGCATCTGTTCGATGTGTTCGTTGATCGCGCTGTCTTTTTCGATGAACAAATCGCGGCTGGGCACATAGGCTTCGGGCTGGTAATAGTCATAATAAGACACAAAATATTCCACCGCGTTTTCGGGGAAAAACTCGCGCATTTCGGCATAGAGCTGGGCGGCAAGGGTTTTGTTGTGCGCCATGATGATGGCGGGGCGGCCGCTTTGGGCGATGACGTTCGCCATGGTATAGGTTTTGCCCGAACCGGTTACACCGAGCAGGGTTTGGTAGGCAAGGCCGTCTGAAAGCCCTTCGAGCAGGCCGGCAATGGCAGTGGGCTGGTCACCGGCAGGTGGGAAGGGCTGGTGGAGTTTAAACGGAGAATTGGGATATTGGATGACTTCCATAAGACGGCCTGTTTTATGTTCAGGTAAAGAGAGGATTATAACAAAGGGCCGTCTGAAAATTGATAGTGTGCCAATCTGATAAGACTAAATATTTCATCTCCTTCCTTAGCTAAAGCTAACTGAGGTTGGTTGTGTTGGCAGGAACAATTAAACTCCCCTCTCCCCCAAAGAGGTGCCTGTGCACGTCCTTTTTCTTT
>NZ_KV820412.1:19402-20071 GCF_001815375.1 Neisseria sp. HMSC065C04 | reverse complement strand
TCAAACTCGCCACCGACTATCAGAAATCCCAACTTAACCTCGGCCATATCGTCGACAGTAGCAGGGAGAAACGCGGAGAGAACGGCGAAGGCTTCGAACTCAGAACCGACGGTTGGGGTGCGGTAAGGGCAGGTAAGGGCATACTCGTCAGTGCACAAAACCAGGATGCCAATGGCAAAGTGCTGAATATGGACGATGCCATCTCCCAACTCGAACAAGCACTCTCTCTGGCCAAAAGCCTGAACAAAGCCGCCCAAACCGCCAACAACCATAACACCGATGAAGAAACCCAAAGAGGCCGTCTGAAAGACGCCTTTAAAGACCTGAAAGAGGCCGGTTTGATCCAAACCGCCCCGGCCGGCATTGCTACCGCAACCCAGCAAAGCCAACTGCATACCGCCAATGAAAACATCCACCTGGTCAGCGGCAACCATACCGACATTACCGCCGGCCAAAGCCTGACCGCCCATGCGGCAGAAAGCGTTAACCTGTTTGCCCAAAGCAGCGGCATCAAGATGCAGGCCAATCAGGGCAAAGTGGAAGTACAGGCACAGAATGACGAGTTGCAGCTGAATGCGCTGAAGGACGCAACGTTAACCAGCAGTGCAGGAAAAATCACCATTGCGGCGAAGGAGGAGATTCTGATTACCTGCAAAGGGGCGTATATCA
>NZ_KV820412.1:15786-19302 GCF_001815375.1 Neisseria sp. HMSC065C04 | reverse complement strand
GATTCTGATTACCTGCAAAGGGGCGTATATCAAGTTGAGCAACGGTGAGGTCGAGATCGGGAGTCCGAAGGTGGTGCGGGTGAGGGCGCCGTTGGTGGTGACTGGACCAAGTAATCTACAGTTGGAGCAGATCAAGGCCATTGCCAAAACATTAAAACCTGGCAGACTTATACTTGCCTCAAAACCTCATGGACGTGGATTTGTTTATGATAATGAGCCTTATGAACTCTATAAAAATGGATCCTTGATTAAGGCCGGTTTGACTGATGATGAAGGTGGTATTGATTATGAATATGAACGGGAGTCAAAGTATGAGGTTAAATTGAGTAATGGATATGTCTTTAAAATAGAATATTATAATCCTAGTGAAAATGACAACGTAGATAAAAAACTTGTTCAAAATCTAACATCTTTAGGTTATCGGCATGTCGAACATGAAACACTTCGTGATAAGGATACAAGTATCATTCAGTATTTTAAACGAAAAGAGAAAAAAACAGACTGAATTAAGGAAATAAAATGGCGAAACAGAATACACAAGTTGTTAAGACGAATACAGGAGCGGCAACATTGACTTCGGCATGGTATTTGAGCTCATCAAAATATCCTTTACGAAGTGGTAATATTTTGGCTCCGTATTTCAGTGGGCAGGATATTTTCCGACAAATTGCCAATTCAATAAAAACAGCTAAAACTTCCCTTGATATTGTCTGTTGGGGGTTTGATCCTGCCATGCCGATTATTCGTGATGGTAATGCTTGGAGTGAGGATAAAAGTTATGGCGGATTATTGATTAAGGCTGCAGAAAGAGGGGTAAAAGTACGCCTTTTAATTTGGTATACACAATTGGGAAATGGTGCACAAGAAAATGTTCCTGGTATGAAAGCCAAAGTGTTAATCGTTAAAGTAAAAAGAGGTACTAAAGAAGCTACAGACTATCCTGAGAAGTGGTTTGATGATGTTTTTGCAGGGGAACATCCAAATATCAAAGTAGTTTTTCGAGATATTAAAAATCAGGGGGATATTGAAAATGAAGACGAAAGGGAAATTAGTGAAAGTGGAACTTTATCTTATCCTACTGATCACCAAAAGTCCTTTGTTGCAGATTACGGTACTGCCAATGCACATGGTTATGTGATGGGACATAACAGTCTGACTGCCTACTGGGATACTGCGAGTATGAACCATAATGAACCATTGCGTGAGCCAGGGAAAGGTCCTTGGCATGATTTTTCATTGTATGTAAAAGGACCTATTCTGATTGATCTAAATGCTAATTTTTGCGAGTCATGGGATGATAATTGTGATAATTCTTCCCACAGTAAGGGGGATAAACTTACGAAGGCGCGAAAGGGTATGGAATCTATAATGCGAGCTTCGCCGGGCCGATCTATGGCGCAAATTGTTCGAACTCGTCCTGATAAAACAGTAAACAATGCCAAAGAGAAGGAGATTCGTCGCGCTTATTTACAGGTTGCTGCCAATCCACGTCGCTATGTATTGATTGTCAATCAATATTTTCAATATGCTCGATGGGTTCGTGAACTGAAAAAACATTTTCAAGCTTATAAACAGAAAGGTGCGCGCCGTCAAATTTATATTTTTGCCTTTACCTCAGAACCTGAGAAGGATGGGATGATATTTCGTACACACCAAATGGCAAACGAACTGGGTGTAAGCGAACGGGTTGGAAAAGGGGATGAGGAGTTTTATAAACAACTGCCGAATGGAAATTATGAACTAACCTCTAAAGGAAAATCAAACGGAGCAGTGTCAAAACAACTTTATACAGATCTTCAGGCACTCGGTATTGAGACGGTGTTTTGCAACTTGAAAACCAAAGTGAATGGACAAGAACCAAAAGATATCTATATTCATGCCAAGCTGATGGTGATAGATGACGAATTTTTTACGCTTGGTTCGGCAAATTTAAATATTCGCAGTATGGCAGTAGATTCAGAATTAAATATCATTAGTGATGATGACAGTACGGCATTTTTATTTCGCAATACATTGCTAGGTCGATATTGCGGTGGTTCAATCACACAGCCTGGAATGTATGGGGATATGGGTGAATTTTTCAGGAAGTTTAAAGAGCTTGCCAACAAGAATAGACAATTCATATCACAAAAAACAAAAATTACAGGGCATGCTGCCTCTTTTGCAGACTCGCGCAGTGCTGCGGGAACAAGGGTTGCATAATGAAAAAACTGTTTTACCTTTCTTTATTTATACTTGGCCTCACTGCCTGCAATATTCAAGGAGCTTCTATGAGCGACGATTATACTCGTACCCATCCCGCCCCCAAGGCATTCGATCCCAACCGTACCCAATACACCTGCGCCACTTGGACGCCGCCGTCCAACACTGATGCCGAAGCCGAGCAATGGTATCGGGCGGCAACCTTACTCCATGCCAAAAGTTGGCGCAGAACCGCGCAAGAGTTGCAGGATATGGTGATTCTGTATGAGGCGGCGGCAAGTCGCGGACATTACCGTGCCATCAACAATCTCTACCTGCTCTACACCGGCACCCAAGGTGCGATGGGGGACTTGTTTGACCAACGTCCCGACCGCGCCCGCAAATGGTTGCATTATGGTTTGGAGAAGGATTGGGCAATAGCATACTACTGGCTGTTTGACTCTTTATATGACGGCCATGCAGGTTATTACAACCCGAAACTCGGCCTTGCCTACCTGCAAAAGGCAGTGGAATTAGGCGTCCCGTTGGCGCAGTATGAATTGGCACGGATTTACGATATAAAGCTCAAAGATTTAAAAACCACTCAAGTATTGCTTGATTGTGCCGCCAAGCAGAAATTTTCAGCGGCAATGTATGAATTGGGAATGTTGAAGGCAATGAACGGCAAATTAGATGAGGCATTGTCACTGATGCACAATGCCGTACGGTATGGAGGCGAAAAAGGGGGAATATCAGCCTTAATATTGACAGACATTTTTGGGGAGTCAAAAGGTTTTATGCAGGAATTTTCCGCTCTCCCTGCCGACCCCGTTCGAATAGCAGCCTATCATGAACTATATGTAGCACTTCAAGGCACGGACACTACCAGCGGCAATATCTTCTATACCTTCCCTCGCCTAGACGAGGTTCTGCCACTGCCTCCCGCCAAAACCCATTGGAAAGGCATCTACTCGGCAATGAGCAAGGAAGACGCGGCGTTCTACCAAAATCCGCCCGATACCGCTGCCTTAGCCGCCGATATCCTTAAACGCGGTATCGTCAAAAAAGAAGAGGTTTACTGGTCGCCGCGCCCTCCAGAGCCTCCCGAAGATCACGGGATATAAGTGGAATCAAGCCTAAATATATACCAAGGTCGTCTGAAAAGCTCAAAATTCCTTTTCAGACGACCTTTTCAGTTAAAAATAGTAAACCGCCTCGAAACGCGGTAAAATACGCTCCGTTCTTAATATTGACAGACATTTTTGGGGAGTCAAAATGTTTTATGCAGGAATTTTCCGCTATCCCTGCCGACCCCGTTCGAATAGCAGCCTATCA
>NZ_KV820412.1:0-15686 GCF_001815375.1 Neisseria sp. HMSC065C04 | reverse complement strand
AGGAAGACGCGGCGTTCTACCAAAATCCGCCCGACACCGCCGCCTTAGCTACCGATATCCTTAAACGCGGTATCGTCAAAAAAGAAGAGGTTTACTGGTCGCTGCGTAAAGAGTAAATCAAGAATAGGCCGTCTGAAATATTCAGACGGCCTTTTTCCAATTAAAACGGGATACCAAATCTCATCTCAATCTATGTTGCGAACGATTATTTTGTAGAGCTGCTGACTTGCTTCATCCAGGCAAACAGGTCGTCTAAGTCATAATCGCCGCCGTGGCCGACATCCCAAGGCAGGGCGTAGTCGACGGTTTGGCCGTTATTTTGCAGTTTGGCGGCTAAGACGGCGGAGACTGCCAGTGAGGTGTCGCGGTCATTGGTGCCGACGCGGATGCGCCAGTTTTGCGGCAGGTTCACGCTCGGTTTGCCGATGTAGTTGAGCGGGTTCATGATTTTGATGGTTTCTTCATCTGCGATTTCGGCGTTGGCGGCGGTGTTGTGTTGCATGGAGAACGAGGTGAAGTGGCGTTTGTCGACGGTATTGGTGCCGAAGAGTTGGTTTTCGCCTGTACTTAAATCTACGCCGTCAAAGGCAGGTGGTGTTTTTTGGCGGCCGGCAGCTTTGGCGTAGGCATCGAAATCGACGGAGACGACTTTGCCTTTGCGGACGGTCAGCCAAGTGCGGTCGCTCAGGTCTTTGCCTGCATCAAGTTGGGCTTGTGCGGATTTGGCAAGTAAACCGGCAATATGGTTTTTAAAGCTGCCGTTGCCTTGGGCATCCAACGTTAGAGGTTTGCCTTCGGGGGATTTCAGGTTCAGGCTGTTGAGGTATGCGGGGTATAGGGGTTTGAGGAGGTCGGACAGTTTTTTCTCGTCATCGGTCAGTGTGCCTGCGACCAGCTCGCGTTTGACGCGGTAGTCGAGCATGGAAATGTTCATTTTTTTGTAGTTGTTGATACCGTTGAACTGCCATTCGTAAGCCATATCGGCATGGTCCAAATCGGTAATCGGGCAGTAGGCGGATACGGCGAAAACTTTGTCGCTGCCGTCTGCCGCACCTAAGGCTTTGAGGTGGTTTTCGTAATCTTTTTGGTCGGCTGTTGCGCCTAAGAGGGCGGACATCGCTCCGCCTGCGCTTGTGCCGTTGGAAATGATTTTTTCGGCATCGCCGGGCATGACTTTGTCGTTGGCTTTCAGATAGCGGACGGCGGCTTTCAAATCGACAATGGCGGCAGGTGCTTTGCCGGTGGGTTCTGTCCGGCCGCGTGCTCCAGGGGATGCGACGACGTAGCCTTTGGAAAGGGCAACCAGGGCGGCGTTGGGCGATTTTTGGCCGTCTTCAGGCTCGCCGTGTTTGCCTTCTAAAGCAGGTTTGCCCGGTTCGGCCGGCATATAGCCGCCGATTTGGTTGGGCAGGAAAATCGGTGCGGTTTCGGTGTTGAAACCGTCTATCTCGCCGCCGTTGTAATAGGCTTCGGGTACATAAATATTGATGATTTCGTAACGGGTATCGACAGGATTGCGGACGTAAACCACGCCTTCGTAAGCGCGGAATTTGACGACTTGACCGTTCACTTCGATGCTTTGTTCGGTGTATTTTTGTTTGGAGAAGTCTAGGTCGTAGGTGTCTGCGGTTTTGACGGAAGCGCAGGCGCTCAATCCCAGCGCGACAGAAACGGATAAGAGGGTTTTGTTTAGGGCGTTCATCATCATACTTTCTGAAGAGGTAAGCGGATATGATAACGAATACTTAGGCCGTCTGAAACGCCAAGTCGGGTTTCAGACGGCCTGATTTTTTTGTAGCGTTATGTAGTGTTGTACGTTACGTTGTAAAGTAATATGGGCTTAAATTTCATCTATTTGATAAATATGAATTTAATAAGACATTATACTTTAAAAAATCTATTGATTCGGTATCTGTAAAAGTTGAATCTGTCTTGTAAATCAGTAAGCAGGACAGGCATTTTTGTTTTATCTACAGATTGATTCTACTTGTCAGAACGTTTTGCTCAATTCGACAAACATTTTGGTTTTGCCGTATTCGTAGAACTTGTCGTTGCTCCATGTTTTGTTGTGGGCAATGGTCAGGCGCGGGGTGATGCCTTTGAAATGGAGGGCGCGGTGCCATACGCTCAGGGAGGCGGAGGCTTCTTTGTCGCGGCGGTTTTGTTCGTTGCTGAAGAAGCCGGGGGCTTGGTAACGGCGTTGGGCGGCGCTGAGACGTAGGACGGTGGAGAGGCCTTTGGGCCACTCTTGTCCCCATGTGGTGCGCAGGGCGTAGCGGTTGAAGCTGTCGCCTTTGTCGTCGCGGTTGCGTTCGCGGTAGAGGTCGATACCGGCCACCCAGTATTGGCGCGCGTTGCGGTAGTACACGATGGAGTTGCTGAGCAGTTGGCTGGTATTGTTGGAATGCTCGCGGCGGCTGTTTTTCAGACGGCCTGCTTCAAATGCGCTGAGGGTTTGCAGCTTGGGTTGCCACCAATGGTTGTAGTGGAGGCGTGCGCCGTTGGTGTAGGTGTAGGGGTCGTTGCCGTAGAAGCGACGCTCGTGGAACGGGGTCATGCCGACGTCGTTGCGCTGGTCGGCATAGCCGAGGCCTGCCGAGAAGCGTGTGGTGAGGTCGTTGTAGTTGGTGTGTTTGGGGTAGATTTTGCCGTAGTGGTCTGCGCCTGCTGTGGTATAGAAGCCGCGGGGCAGCGACCATTTTTTTTCTGCACCGATTTGGTAGTGGACGGTGGTGGCATCGATGGGTTCGGGGAATGTCCAGCCTCGGAAACAGTCATCGTCGGGATAGGCAAGGCGCACGGCGCGGCATTGTTCGTCGCTCAGGTGGTTGCCCAGACGGCGTTGGTCGGGAGCTTGGTTGATGTTTTGTTCGTGCGTGATGTTCAAGCCGGCGTTGAATTGCCATGAGTCGCGTTCGCGCAGGGCTTTGCGGTAGGTTTCGAGGCGTTCTTGCAAGGCAGGTGGGAGGGATTCGGTTTGCAGTTTGTCGAACTGGTCGGCCGCGGCTTCGTTTTGTTTGTCTTCAAACAAGGCGGTCGCAAGCTGCCAGCGGACGGCGGAAGCGTCGGGCTGCTCGGCGATAAAGCGGCGGTAATGGCCGATGGCTTCGGCAGCATGCCCTTCGGATTGGGCAAGCAAACCTTTGGCATAGCGCGCCATGGCGCGGTCGTGTTCTGGCCATTGTTCGTAAATGGGCAAAACGGCTTTGATGCCGGGGATGTTGTGGGCGACAACGGCGGAATACATGGCGCGTGCCAGTAATTCGGTGTTGGCAAGCAGGGTGTCGGCATCGACGTTGATGATTTTTTCAGACGGCCTGTTTGTCTGCTCGGCAGTGATGTCGTGCGTTTCAGGTTGCTGGGGTTCGGCTGTGTTGACTTGAAGCTCGGGTTTTACATCAGGCGGCACATCGGCGGCGTGAAGGGAAAGGGGAAGGATGGCGAGGAGGAGCAGACGTTTTTTCATGGCAATGTTTGGAATGTTATCGGTATAAGCGGGCAGATTGTACAATGTTTTGAGTCGGAAATTTTGCAAATCGATTGCGATTTTATCTGATAAAGACGACAAAAGGCCGTCTGAAACCTGATGGGATTTCAGACGGCCTTTGTTGGCGAGTCGGATTTAGTTTTTGTCCAAGTCCAAATCGGCTTTGTATTCGATACGGCCTTGGCCTTTGTCTTCGATGGAAACGTCCAGCTCTTGTTTGCCGCGTTTGAATTTCAGATCGGCATCGTCGTGTTTGATTTCTGACTCGACTACATGGAAACCTTTGCTGCGCGCGTGGGCGATCACTTTTTTGGCCAGGGAAGGAATGGAATTGTGTCGGCCGGAAAGTTCGGCTTCGTATTCAAACTCACCGTCGCCTTGGTGATCGGCTTTGATGGTGTGCGCGCCTGCCGGACGGTAGATTTCGGAAGGCAGCGGGGAGGCGAATGCCGTGGCGGAGAAAAGAGCCAAAATGCCGGTGGCCAGTAACGATTTTGCTTTGGTCATCGGTTTTCCTTTCTGAAAAGGGTTTGGAGAACGACATCATCTTATCGGCATGCTTGAGGGGCGGCAAGCGGATAAACTCGATTTTACGCGCGGCTACATGATTTGTTTGGAAGGCGTTGATTCTTTGCCTTGGGTCGGTGTTTGCTTGCAGAAAAATACTGAAAGTAAAGGCTTAGCCGAGAAGGAACAATTCGCCGCCGTGTGCCTTCAGCCATTGTTTGGCTTGATCAACATGCGGTGTGAACGAGTGGGTCAGCGCCCAAAATGCAGGGCTGTGGTCGGGGTGGCGCAGGTGGGCGAGTTCGTGCAGGCAGACGTAGTCGGCGACATATTCGGGTGCGCCGATGAGCCGCCAGTTGAGGCGGATGCCGGTGGTGTGGCGGCATACGCCCCAGAAGGTTTTGGCGTTGGACAGGGAAATAGCGCTCGGGGTCAGGCGGGTGCTTCGGATATGGCTTTCGAGGCGCGGCAGTAGATATTCGTGCGCACGTTCGAGCAGGAAGCGGCGCAAATGGGTGAGTTGGGCGGCGGTTTCTTTTTCGGGCAACAGGATTTCAGACGGCCTGATTTGGATGTGGTTTGCTGGGTGGACGGACAAGGCCGTCTGAACGCCTTGATACCAAATCCATTCGGGAAGCGTGTCGGTGGATTTTTGCTGGGCTGGTGTTTTGTTTAGGGTGCGGCGCAGGATGGCCTCGTTGTCGTTCAGCCATTGGGTAAAGGTGTGCCGGGTCACAAACGGAGGGATATTGATGCTGACGGTATCGGCGGAAACGGGGCGCAAGATGAGGTTTTTTTTGGCACTGCGTTTGAGCTGGATATGAATGGTCAGGCCGTCTGAAAGGGTGTGGGTATGGAGGCAGGGCATGGTGTTTGAGGGAGAGGGGCGGGCATGGCGGCCCACCCGATGGAATAATTTATTTGGTTTGTGGCGCGAACGGACCTTGTCCGGTAATCAGGGGCTGCTGGCTTTCAATCCATTGCTCGCATTGGGCCATAAGTTCGGCTTCATTGCCGTTGTTGTGGGCAATGGGCTTGCCGATGATGACGCTGACGGTGCCGGGGTATTTGAGGAAGGAGTTGCGTGGCCAAAACTCGCCGCTGTTGAGCGCGACGGGGACGATGTCCATCTCGAACATTTTTGCCATGCGCGCGCCGCCGAGCTTGTAGCGGCCTTTTTCACCGGGCGGCAGGCGTGTGCCTTCGGGGAAAATGGTAATCCAATAGCCTTCATTTTTACGCGCAAGGCCTTGTTCTAATAGTTGTTTGTTGGCTTCGCGGCTGTTGCTGCGGTCGATGCCGATGGTTTTAACCAGCTTCAAGCCCCAGCCGAAGAAAGGGATTTTGAAGAGCTCGCGTTTGGCAACATAGACTTGCGGCGGAAAAATCTCTTGCAGGGCGAGGGTTTCCCAGCCGCTTTGGTGTTTGGCGCAAATGATGGCGGGGTGGTCGGGAATATTTTCCGTACCGCTTAAGGTGTAGTTCAAACCGATGATGTGCTTGAGCGACCAGTTGAGGATGCGCACCCAAACTTGCGCCATTTTGTGCGCGCCGCCTTGAAAGGGCAGGGCAAGCAGCATAAAGGGGAACAGCAAAATAATGCTAGAGGAAAGGATGAACCAGTAAATCAGGTTGCGGATAATCAGCATATCGGGGAAAAGTCAGTCGTTTGAAGGCCGTCTGAACACCGTTGTCGGCAGATTTCAGACGGCCTTGTCGTTTATAGGATGGCTTGCGCGGCTTCTTCGATTTGTGTGTTTTCACGCATGATGTATTGCGAGAAAGCGAGCAGGTTGTCGAAGACTTGGGTGTGTTCGGGCAGGTCTTGCTCGTGTTTGGCCAGCGTTTTTTTGCCTTTGCCGGTCAGGACGAGTGCGGATTTGCCGCCTGCGGCATCAATGGCTTGCAGGTCGCGCAGGCTGTCGCCGACCAGCCAGGTTTCGGCGGCATTGGCCTTGAAGCGTTCGATGATGTCGAGAATCATGCCGGGCTTGGGTTTGCGGCATTCGCAGTTGTCAACGGCGGTATGCGGGCAAAACCAAATGCCGTCGATGGTACCGCCTGCTTGAACGGCAAGGCGGTGCATTTTCGCGTGCATTTCGGTCAGGTCTTGCACGGTAAAGTATTTGCGGCCGATACCGGATTGGTTGGTGGCTACGGCGATGGTGTAGCCTGCCTGCGTTAAAAAGGCGATGGCATCCATGCTGCCTTCGATGGGAATCCATTCGTCAACGGATTTGACGAAATCGTCGCGGTCTTGGTTGATGACTCCGTCGCGGTCGAGGATGATGAGTTTCATGGTGGTGGCTCTTATTTTTCTGCTTTCAAACTGCTTTTCCATTTTTCAAAGGCCGTCTGAAAAACGGGTGTCAGTTTGGCGAAGGTTTCCGGGGTGTTTTTGACGTGGTAGAAGCCGCCGAGCGAGGGCGTGTCAAGGGCGAGGACGTAGTCTTCCATAAATGCGCCGTAGCCGTCTTCTTCGTCGGTGTAGTAGAACTCGGTAAACCGTTGGCCGAGTTCGGTAAAGTCGTCCGCCGTCAATGCGCCGTCCATGTGTTTGAGCAGGAAGTGCCGTCCGCTGATTTTGCCCGAGGTCATGGCGGCGAAGTCGGCTGCGGTTTCGGGGGCGGTTTGCCAGACGGGGTTGACGAGGCCTGCCTGCGCCGCCCACTGCCAGTACATGCCGATATGGGTGGCGGCGTTTTCGGGCAGGAGCTGGTCGGGATAGTCTTCGTCGAGATGGAAACGGATATTGTCGTACATGGACGGTGTTCGTTGGGGGAAAGGGGGTATTGTAGCGGAAAATAATGAATTAGGCCGTCTGAAAGAGGGTGTTTCAGACGGCCTTAAGGGAATTTAACCTTTAAATACGGGAACAAGCTCCATTTTGTTTAAGCTCCATGCCAGTATATTGACGGTACCGAAGAGAGCTACCCAATAAATTAGCCATGCACCTCCATAAACAGTGTAAGTTTTGCTTTTGCCAAATTTCTGACGGGAATGAAACAGTAATAAGATTGGTGTAGAGCAGGTCCATACGGTAGCAACGAGTCCTACATAGCCAATGGCCGTGACAAAGCCAGTAGGAAAAAGCAAGCAGGAAATCAAGGGGGGGAGGAAAGTAACAGCTGCAGTTTTGGTGCGTCCTGAGGGGCTATCGTTCCATTTGAATATATCAGCAATGTAATCAAATAGTCCGAGAGTTACGCCCAAAAAGGATGTAGCAATTGCCATGTAAGAAAAGAAAGACAGTATTAATGCCATGTTACCAGTAGGAACAAATTTTGATAGTGTTTCGATGAGGATAGATACTTGACCATCAGCAGCAATAACCGGTGCGAACTCGTTGCGCGGCAGGTTGCCTTGGATGGCAATTTGCCAGAGGACGTAAATCACCAAGGCAATCAGCGTACCCGACCACAGAGATTTGGCCACTTTGGGCGCGTCGCCTTTAAAGTATTTAAGCAGGCTGGAAACGTTGCCGTGGAAACCGAATGACGCAAGGCAGACGGGCAGGGCGGTGGCGACATAAATCCAGTAGCTGGTGCCGGCAGGGGCTTGGGTGTCAAACAGGACAGGCATTTTGGCATCGGCAATCAGGCCGCCGGTTGCCCAGATGAAGGTCAATACCATGCCGCCGATGAGGATGCTGGTGAAACGGTCAACCAAGCGTGCGGATGCCCAAACGCAAAAGGCGAGAATGCCGAAGAAGACGAGTTGGCCGATGGTGAGCGAAATTTCGCTGCCTACTGCGCTGCCGATGCCTTTGGCGGTCAGGTCGCCGCCGACGAAGATGTAGGCGTAGGTGAGCAGGTATAAAACGAAAGCGACGGCAATGCCGTTGATGACGTTCCAAGCCGGGCCGAGCAGGTCTTTAACCATGGTGTCGAAGCTGGCGCCGTGCGGATAATGGGTGTTGACTTCCAAAATCATCAGGCCGCTGGAGAGCATGGAAAACCAGGTGTACAGCAACACGGCCAGCGAGCCGGTAAACCATACGCCGGAGGTGGCGGTCGGGTTGGCAAGCATGCCTGCGCCGATAACCGTACCGGCGATAATCATCGCGCCGCCGAATAGGGAAGGGGTTTTGGTTGACATTAGTTTATCTTTCTTCTAGAAATGCGTGGCTGCCATTATGCCGTAAAGTGTAAGAAAAGGTAAAGTAAAGGCCGTCTGAAAACCTGATTGTCGTTTTCAGACGGCCTTTTTTATATCAGATTAAAATTAAAAATATCCTTGTAAATGTATCATTACTTCCCAATATAATTACTACCTTAAATTACTTCCTAGCTTTGAAAGGTAACAAAAATGTGTGTAGAGCGTGGGGTTGTTATTTCTGATATATTCGAACCAATATATAAAGTAACTTCAACCAAAGAACCTTCTAATCATATAGAAGGCCTTATATCTTATAGGAATAAACTGCTGATTCCGCCGAGGGAGACTTATTTTGAGTTAAAGGAAATTAGTGGTTTATCGTCTAAAAGGAATTTACGATCTTCAGATATTATTAAATATTTAGTTTATTGGGATAAAATTGATTATCCTGTAAATAAAATATGTTTAGTAAGATTGGCTGATCCAGACTTAATAATGTTAGAAGAACAAGGTATTCTTACTAGAACCATGTCCCCCGTTGATAATCATCGAATTGATCCTGATTTATTTTTAAAATCACAATTGTGGGCTCTAGAACAACATATAAAATCATCTAAAGGACAATGGACTCTTGCTCAAGATATTTTTGAGACAGATGATTTATACTTTCCTTTGATAAATGAAGATAATAAAAAGCAAATTATAGAGTTTAATTTAATAAATTCACTACCTGTTCCTATTGATAGTACACCAATTTATGAAATTCTTGACTTTAAATATCGAAGAAGAGATGAGTTAATTAGGCTTCGTGAACATTTAGATACTATTTATAATTCTATCATTCAATCTGAAGAGATACAAAAAACTTATCATAAAAAAATACAGGAGATTCAAAAAGATTTATATGACTTAAATAGATTATTTAATGAAAATAAAATACGTACTCGACTAGATTCGATGAAAGCACATTTTCAAAATATATTACCAACAGATAAATATAGCCTTTTTGCTACACCTCCCACTATTGCAAGCATTGCTAAAGAAATACCGCTATTAGCTCCATATATTCCTGATATCGGTGTTCAATTAGCAGCAGGAGCAATGCTTTGTTTTAGTTCTAAATGGCTAAAAAGCCCTCCGATTGTACAATCAGTAGAAAATAGTCCTTTTGCTTATACTTTTAAAATGGGACGCGAATTTAAGACAAACTCATAATATAAAAAGGCCGTCTGGAAATTTCTCAGACGGCCTTTCTGTATTACCGTGTCAACACTCAAATCAATTTTCGCAGTTTCAATTCGTTTTTCAGATACGCGTAATAAACCGGCGCGACGATGATGCCGCCGATGCCGAAAATGCGTTCAAAGACGACCATCGCCACCAGCAATTCCCATGCGCTGGATTCGATTTCCGAGCCGATGATTTTGGCGTTGAGGAAATATTCGAGCTTGTGGATGACAACGAGGAAAACCAACGAGGCGAGTGCGACGTACAGCGATGCGCCGAGGCTCAAAATAATGATGATGGTGTTGGAAATCAGGTTGCCCGCCACCGGAATCAGTCCGACGATAAAGGCGACGATCAGGACGGTCATTTTAAACGGCAGCTCAACACCGAACAGCGGTAAAACCAAGTAAAGGTACAGGCCGGTCAGGAAGGTGTCGATCAGCGAGATTTTGACTTGGGCGAGGAACACGCGTTCAAAGCTGGTTTCAAAATTGACGATGCGGTGCACCAATTCGGCTTTAAACTGCGGCATTTTGTGGCGGTTTTTGCGCATTTTCAGGCGGTGGAAACTGAGCATGGCGCCGATGATGATGCCGATGAGGATGTACACGAAGGATGTGATGCTGTTTTTACTGATACGGGTCAGCGCGGCGCGGTATTCTTCAATCAGCTTGATTGCCGAGGCTTTGATTTCGGCCATATTGTTGGGTAGCATATTGAGAATGGCCGCAGGCAGGTCTTGGCTGTTTTTGGTGTCTTCCAAAATCGCCGCCAGCTTTGCCAGCATAAAGCCGACATGGCCGCCGTGTATCAGGTGGTAAATGCCCAAAGACATCATCGTGATGATGCTGAACACGATGGCCAGCGTCAGCGTGGTGGAAATCAGGTTGATATTGTGCGCGTTGAGCGATTTATGCAGCCGCGTGTTGCGCGGCAAAACACGGCGGCGGAGTTTGAGGATGACTCCGTTGGTGCGCGTAATAAAGATATAGGTCAGGATAACCGACAGCAGCAGCGGCAGAAAATGGTAGTGCAAGACAATCAGCAAAGCCAAGCCCATCAGGATATAGGAAGCGTTGCGGAAAGTCGGGTTGTCGGCGTGGGAAGAGAGTAAGGACATGTGAAGCCAATAAGGTAAAAAGCAAAAAAACAGGTCAGGCCGTCTGAAAAACCATGTTCAGACGGCCTAACTTAATGACAGCGATTAATCGTGCAATGAGGCCGCGTGTACCGTGTTTTCCAACAAAGTGGCAATCGTCATCGGGCCGACGCCGCCGGGAACGGGCGTAATCATGGACGCGCGTTCTTTGGCGACATCAAACTCCACGTCGCCGCACAGGCTGCCGTCGTCCAAGCGGTTGATGCCCACATCGATAACGACTGCGCCGGGTTTGACCCATTCGCCTTTAACGAAATTCGGAATGCCTACGCCGACCACCAAAATATCTGCGGCGGCAACTTCATCGGCAAGGTTTTGCGTGGCGCTGTGGCAGATGGTTACCGTCGCACGGGACAGCAGCAATTCCAATGCCTGCGGGCGGCCGACAATATTGGATGCGCCGACGACGACCGCTTTTTTGCCTTTCGGGTCGATGCCGTAGGCTTCCAACAAAGTCATCACGCCTTTGGGTGTGCAAGGGCGCATCAGCGGCATTTTGACGACCAGGCGGCCGACGTTGTAAGGGTGGAAGCCGTCCACATCTTTATGCGGCTCGATACGCTCCAAAACCGCTTGGCTGTCGATGTGTGCCGGTAGCGGCAGTTGCACCAAAATACTGTCGACGGCAGGGTCGCCGTTCAATTCGTCCACCAGTTTCAGCAAATCGTCTTGCGTGGTTTCAGACGGCAGCTCATAAGAGCGCGATTCGATGCCGCTTTTTTGGCAGGCCAGTTTTTTATTGCGTACATAAACCGCGCTGGCAGGGTCGTCGCCAACCAATACCACCGCCAAGCAAGGCGTGTGCAAACCTTTTTCCTGACGCGCTTTTACCGCCTGCGCGACCGCCTCGATGCGTTGCTGGGAGATTTTTTTTCCGTCTATAAGTTGTGCAGCCATGATTTTTCCTCCTAAATAGGGACAAAAATTGCGTTTAAATTATCGCATTTTTCAGACGGCCTGACACAAAAGAGTGGCCCTAATTACGAAACATAAAAATAAATAACGATTAAAAATAATAAGATAACTAAAAAATGAAAAATAAAGCAAAGTAAGTGTTGACCGGGTTGAAAAGGGTCTGTATAGTTCAGGTCTTCAGTCGGGGCGTAGCGCAGCCCGGTTAGCGCATCTGCTTTGGGAGCAGAGGGTCGTGAGTTCGAATCCCACCGCCCCGACCACAAAATTCTTAGCACGAATCGGCATGAGCGCCCGTAGCTCAACCGGATAGAGCACCGACCTTCTAAGTCGGGGGTTACAGGTTCGATTCCTGTCGGGCGTGCCAATTTTTACGGTGGCTGTAGCTCAGTTGGTAGAGCCCTGGATTGTGATTCCAGTTGTCGTGGGTTCGAGCCCCATCAGCCACCCCAGATGAAAGCCTGCATATTGTATGCAGGCTTTTTTCCGTTTATACCCGAATTTTACTTCAGATTTAATTGGGTTTCAAAAAAGTATTTATCAAACCGTTTCATCATAGCATCGGCAAAAATGGCGTTTGCTGTGTTATCAAATATCAATGAATACGCAGTCAAGCCCGAATATTGTACCGTTCGGTATCTTTTTATGGCGTTTCGCCGTTATCCTTTATAATACCCCGATTATTTTCTGTTTCATTTCCAAAGGAACCGCATCATGTCCGAATGGCCAGCTCCAGAATTTGAATCCAAAATCTGTCCGCCCGAAAAGCTGGCGGAGCGTTTGGCGGCATTGCCCCGTCCGCTGGTGTTTACCAACGGTTGTTTCGATATTCTCCACCGGGGTCATGTAACGTATTTGGCGCAGGCGCGATCGGCCGGTGCGGCTTTGGTGCTGGCGTTGAATACCGATGCTTCGGTGCGCCGTCAGGGCAAAGGGGACGACCGTCCGATTAATCCTTTGGAAAACCGCGCGGCAGTGGCAGCTGCATTGGCGAGCGTGGATTTGGTCACATGGTTTGATGACGATACACCTGCCGCGCTGATTGAAATGGTCAAACCCGATGTATTGATTAAAGGTGGCGATTGGCCTGTGGATAAGATTGTCGGTGCGGCCGAGACGTTTGCACGCGGCGGCAAAGTATTTTCGATTCCGTTTTTACACCAGACTTCGACCACCAAAACATTAGCGAAAATCCGCGAAGCCGGAGGAGGCGAATGACGGATTTGAACAGCCGCCATTGGGCCTTGCTCGCCGCGCTTTCAGACGGCCTGCCGCAACACGTTTCTCAGTTGGCGCGAGTGGTTGGGATGAAGCCGCAACAATTAAACGGATTCTGGCAGCAGATGCCGGGCCATATCCGCGGTTTGCTGCGCCAGCATGACGGGCAATGGCGCTTGGTGCGCCCTTTGGCTGTGTTTGCCGAAGAATCTCTGCAACAAATGGCCGGAAAACAGGGTTTTCGTGCGCAGTTGAAACACGAATGTTCGTCCAGCAACGATGAAATCATGGCATTGGCGCGCCAGTCGGCAGATTTGGCGCATAAGGCATTGTGCGTGGCGCATTTCCAAACCAAAGGACGCGGACGGCAAGGGAGAAGCTGGGTCAACCGACAGGGCGAATGTCTGATGTTCAGCCTGGGCTGGGCGTTTGATAAGCCGCAGTATGAGCTGGGTTCGCTGGCGTTGGTGGTGGCATTGGCCTGCCGCCGTGCGCTTGCCGATATCGGTTTGGACGTAAATATCAAGTGGCCGAACGATTTGGTCGTGGCCAACGATAAATTGGCCGGTATTTTGATTGAAACGGCGCGAGTAGAGAATAAGACTGTCGCCGTCATCGGCATCGGCATTAATTTTGTATTGCCGAAAGAAGTTGAAAATGCCACTTCCGTGCAGGCCTTGTTTCAGACGGCCTCTAAGCAGGGTGTAAGCGTCAAAACCTTGTTGAATGCGGTATTGGCGCAACTTGATGTGCTGTTGAACGAATACGCGCAAAACGGATTTGCATCATGTGTCGGCGAATACAATGCCGCCAACCGCGATACGGACAGACCGGTATTGCTGCTTCAGGAAGGACGCGTTGTTCACGAAGGCGTAGTCAAAGGCGTGGATGCGCAAGGTGCGTTGCGTTTGCAGACGGACAAGGGCGAGAAAACCATCGTCAGCGGCGAGATCAGCTTGCGTCCGGATAACCGTCCGGCACAACCTGCCGCCGCCAAGCCGGAACGCTTTTTGCTGCTGGACGGCGGCAACAGTCAGTTGAAATGGGCATGGGTGGAGAACGGCACATTTTCCGAAGTCGGCCGCGCGCCGTATCGTGATTTGGCCCAGCTGGGCGAAGAATGGCTGCAATTTGCCGATGACGATGTGAAGATTGTCGGTTGCGCCGTGTGCGGTTCGGTAAAAAAAGCGATGGTGGAAGAGCAATTAACCCGTCCGGTCGAATGGCTGTCTTCCATGCCGCAGGCTTTGGGTATCCGCAACCATTACCGCCGCCCTGAAGAACATGGCTCCGACCGTTGGTTTAATGCGCTGGGCAGCCGCCGCTTTACGCAAAACGCCTGCGTCGTCGTCAGCTGCGGCACCGCCGTAACCACCGACGCGCTGACGGAAGACAATCATTATCTCGGCGGCACCATCATGCCCGGTTTCCACTTGATGAAAGAGGCGATGGCGCTCAAGACCGCCAACCTCAACCGCCCCATCGGCAAGGTATATCCGTTCCCAACCACAACGCCGAACGCCATTGCCAGCGGCATGATGGATGCCGTTTGCGGCGCGTTGATGATGATGCATGGCCGTCTGAAAGACAAAACGGGCGAAGGCAAACCGGTCGATATTATTATCACGGGCGGCGGCGCGGCCAGAGTCGTGCAGGCGCTGCCGGAGTCATTCGTTCATGACAATCAAGTGAAAATCGTCGATAATCTCGTGATTCACGGGCTCTTGCATTGGATTGCCCATCGCAACGGACAATAAAAAGGAAAACGCATCATGAAATGGCTGTTTGCGGTCTTGGTCGCACTCAACATCATTGTTTTTGGCAGCATGGTTGCCTATCGGACACAACATAAAACCGCGAAACCCGAATCTGCCTTGGAAGGCGGCACGCACGAATTATTGCGCCCGTCTTCTTTGGACGCGCCCAAAGCCGAGCCTCAGCAGGCATCGCAACCCGATTGGGTGGCGGATGAATCAGACGGCCTGATTATGGCAGAACCTGAATCCGAAGAAGCAGAAGCCTTGCGTAAAAAGCAAGAAGCGCAGCAGTTGAAAGAGAAAAAAGAAAAAATGCGCCGCGAGAAAGAAGCGCAAGAGCGTCGCGCAGCCGAAGAAGAGATGGACGCGGCCGGCGTGGAACGCTTGTGTACCAGCAGCGCCACCGTAGTGATGGATGAAGACGATTACCACCGCATCAAAGGCTTGTTGGGCAAATGGCCTCATGCGGCCAGCCGCAGTATCGAAAAACGTAACGGCGCATCCGGTGGCGAAACTTCTTCCAAAACCTTCCGCGTGGTCTTGCCTGCCGACGGCGACACTTCCGCCCAGCTTGATGCCTTGGGCAGCCGCGGCTTTAGCGGCAGTATTCACAACGGCGAAATCAGCATTGACGTAACACGCAGCCGCTCTTCCGCCCAAGTTTTGATTTCACGCTTGTCCAGCGCAGGTTTTGGCGGTGCGCGCATTGTCGAACAGGAAGACAGAAGCGCACCCGATACCGGTTTGAGCGTAGCACGCATGACCGTGGTCTTTATGGCGGTCGACGAGCGCGATGCCCAAGACATCAGAAACATTGTCGGCCGTTATGGCAAGTTGAACATGAAAACCTGCCGATAATCAGGCCTATTCGGTTTCAGACGGCCTAATAAGCAGCCGGCCAAGCCTGATAAACCGAACGCCAAAAAACACGAAACCCACTGTATCGGCAGTGGGTTTCATGTTTTTCGGTTTTGAGTATCTGATATAAAGGGGAACAGGTATGTTTCGTATATGCGCACTCCGAGTATCAAGAGATAATGGGAAAGAGGGGGATAAAATCTGTCGTTTAATGGCTCGGATTAGGACGTCTTCCGAGTGGTTTTGATTATACGCTAATAATAACTATTATCAATAGCAAAATTGAAAAAATAATGGTTTTTGTTGTAATGCTTTGTTTTGTATGGAAATTAAATTGTGGCATTGGCTTTGCCGTGATTGAAAAGGCCGTCTGAACGTCAAACGAACAGGCCGGTTGAAATAGGGTAAGGCAAACATTTCAACCCTATATTTCAGACGGCCTTATATATTGCGCCCTATCACA
>NZ_KV820411.1:180705-196114 GCF_001815375.1 Neisseria sp. HMSC065C04 | reverse complement strand
CATCACCTGCTTTAACGCCGTCTTGGGTCAATGCGACATCGTCGCCTACTTTCACACCGTCGTTGTTCACGGTGGTGTCGCCGGCTTTGACGCTGTTCACTACCAGGTCTTTTTTCAGCTTAACGGTCACTTTATCGTCTTGGGCTTCGGTGGTGATGTTGTCGTCGCCGGCAACGGTCACGGTGGAGCCGAGTTTCTCGATATTGGTGCTGCCGCTGTCGCCGTTGAAGGTCAGGCCTTTGTTGTCAACGGTGGTTTTGGCGTCCACTCCTTTTTGGATGTCGTCTTTGGTGTCTTGCGCCAAGTCGATGCTGTAGTCGGTTGTGACTGCACCATCGGCTGCGGTTGTAGTATTGGAAGTCAAATTCAAAGCATTGGAAACTTGTACCGTTGCTTTATCTGCGCTGACGGTATAAGTAGTTTCTTTGCCTGAAGTTGTCTTATTGACATGCGTGTTGCTGCCTGCCGCCACCTTGGTTGTGGTTTTGGCATTATTGATGGCATTGGCTACATCGCCGGCAGTCGCCACACCGGCAGTCGGTGCGGAAACTGTGCCATTATTATCAACAGACAATGTGCCTTGAGTGACATTGATTTGAACTTTTGACGCATTCTCGCCATCGGTGACCGCAACGGTCGTCAAGTTGCCATCGGCGTAGTTGACTGTACCGTTGTTATTGATACGAGATTTGTCTGTACCGTTTTGTTGGATATTGTGTCCAACATTGTTCATAACGGTGTACAGCTGGCTACCATTGACCGCATCGGTCGAAGTGGCGGAAATACGGCCTGCGGCAACATTGTGAATTTGGCGTTCATTGCCTGCGCTGCCTACAGAAACTGCGCCTGTTTTAGCGGATGAAGAAGCTGCATAGCTGACGTTGGTTACCGCACCGCTATCGTTTTTGAATGAGGCATTTTTAGCTGTTGCATCAAAATTATTGGCAGTGCCAACAGCACCATTACCCAATGCAACGGAGCTACCGATCGTAGTTGTCGCGCCACTACCCAAAGCAACTGAATCGCTTCCAGTCGCTTTTGCATTATTACCGCCGGCAAAACTATTCTGCCCGGCAGCTTGGGCTGAGGAACCAATAGCGGTGGAATAAAGGCCTGAACTGTTTGCCTGTTTACCAATGGCAATAGAATAAGATTGGGTCGTCTGTGCCTGATGACCGATTGCAACAGAATCATCACCGACTGCATTTGACAAATAGCCCATTGCCGTACCGTTATTTTGTGCTGCTGCCCTTGCACCGACAACGGTTGCATTTCCATAGTTGGCTCTACTGTGAGCACCAACGACTACAGAGTAATTGTAATTATTTTCCGTATTCAAACCTATGGCGATAGAACCTGTACCGCGGGAATTAGCATTAGAGCCTAAGGCAACAGCGCCAACAGTTCCCGAAGTTACCGTTGCATTTGGACCAACAGCAACAGAATCTTCGCCAAGTACGTTGGCATTATGACCCAAGGAAACACTACCCGTCGCACCAGTGCTTGTTGCCGCATTCGGTCCGATGGCAATTGAATTGGTTGCTTTTGCACCGTCATTGTTCCAGTTTTTCGTACCGTCAGTTTTGCCTTCTTCTGACTTAACAGAGAAATAGCGGACACGCTCAATTGCACTCAATACACCATAAAGTTGAGAGCCGTTGATGGCATCAGTAGAAGTAGCAGAAATATCGCCAGGGGATACATTGATGATTTGGCGTTCGTAACCTTTAGAACCGACAGACACAACATCACCGGCATCGGTAGTTTGACCGCCTGCCCAAGTGTAGGTTACACCCATAATTTCGCGTTGAACGTATGCCTGACCTTCTTTATCGGTTTTAGAAGCCGTACCCAAAGCCACAGAGTTCAGCAGAGTTGCTTTTGCACCTGTACCCAAAGCTACACCGCCAAAGGCAGTCGCCTGAGATTTGGTACCGATAGCCAGAGACAAATCGGCAGATGAATTAGACTGCACACCTAATGCAACAGAACCTTGACCGGCAATGGTATTACCATAAGAACCGCTATACATCGTATCACCAGTCATCTCTTTATAAATATCACGCAGACTTTTACCGCTCAGCGTATATTCACCGGTCTTTGCACCTTTTTCATTATATTTGATGAATTTATCCGTTGCATTGCCAGAATATCGAGTACCACCTACCGAATCTAAATCATCACCACCAATAGCAACAGATGAATTACCATTAGCCAAGACATTGCCGCCAACCGCAATAGATTGGTCTCCCTTTGCCCACGCACCCTCAGGTCTGCCCTGTGGATCAACACGGTTACCTGAACCAATAGCAATAGACTGAGTTATCTTAGAACTACTTGAATCGCCTACTCGAGCCGTATTACCAATAGCAATATTATTGTGCGTTACATTCACATTCATAATATTTTGCGAAAGAACCCCAGATGCACGTCCAATAGCAATCGTACCAAGTCCGGTTGCATTCGCGTCTGCACCAAGTGCAATAGCACTTGATGCTGCATTACCCGAAGCTGGAGAATTTGCCACTGCACTTTTACCGATGGCAATGGTATTTCCAGTTTGAGCTTGGGCTGAATTACCTATGGCGATAGACTCACTTTGATAACCCACTGCATTGGTACCGATTGCAATGGCATTTTGCGCATTGGCTGCAGCCTGACTGCCGCTGCCAATTGCAATGCCGTCTTGACCTCTTGATGTGCTGGATTGGCCCAAAGCCATTGAGCCTATACCAAATGCTTGCGCCGAATTACCCAATGCTGTTGTGCTCGTATTATCAGCAAGAGCATTCTTACCTACCGCTGTCGCTTGCGTACCATTTGCTTTGGAATCTGCACCCAGTGCTGTTGAATCTGCAGAAACAGCATTGGCACTTTTACCTATCGCTGTTGCATTTGAACTACTTGCACTTGTATCTGCACCCATCGCAACAGCATGATTTTGAGTAGCCTTGGCATTTGTACCAACAGCAAGGCTGTTATTATGTGTTGCATTTGCACTCGTACCTACCGCAACTGCACCGTTAGCCGTAGCATTGGCTGATGCTCCTACTGACAGAGCACCAATACCGGTCGCTGTTGCACCACTAACCGCAGTCGCACTGGTTACAGCATCAAATTCAATTTTTCCTCGTGCTGCAGTTGCCGCATACGAATTACCTGCACCCAAAAGAGCTACCGAAATCACTGTCAATCTGAAAACTGTCGCGATACCATTTTTACCGGATTCGGCAGATACATCTGTACTGTTTTGTTCTGCAGACGATTTCACTCGGCCTTTGGCCAATTCGGAAGTTACGATAAAAGATTGAATCGTACGGTTCCAAACAACTTTAAATATCTTATTCATAGGTGTGTCTTTCTCTTTTTATGATAGGTAAAAGCGTGAGCATGAGCATGACGCTACTTTAAGAATTTATGCGGGGTTTTCCCAGCAAAATGCTTATCTCAAGCTGACGTTTATTGTCACTTTGAGACGAAATTTAGGCTTTTGACTATCCCGCAACGGTATAGTATTTCATACTTACAAAATATCCGCTAGTCTAAAATATCAACCGATTATCTTTAATTTTTAAACAAAATCATGACGTTTGAACAGAAAAACCAATCATCAAAAGTTCTCCAGTCATGTTTTTATTAATAAGCGTAATGTTGTATTCCGTCGACAAGTCATCAGCAATCACAGTAATCATGCAAGCAACGTGCCAATTGCTCGGAATTTTATTCAAAATGAATTATTTTTTTAAAAAAATGGGAAAGGCCGTCTGAAAGATTTCAGACGGCCTTTGATGAAATGATTTTGAACAATTGCTTAATTGAATAATTTGTTTTTTGAGCTATCAATAAAATTGGCAATATGCTTTTAATACGTCATAGAAAGAATACGCATATCCCTACTTATACAGACGCGGATGGTTTTACAAACCGAATACGGCAATATCGCCCTTGCCTTGACGAATCAGCTCAGTGCCATCGGTCATATCGATAACTGTCGTCGGCTCAGTACCGCACCAGCCACCATCGATAACCAGATCGACAGCATGTTCAAGACGGTCTCGAATTTCGTATGGATCGGTCAATGGTTCTTCGTCTTCGGGCAGCATAAGGGTGCAACTTAAAATAGGTTCGCCCAATTCTTGCAAAAGCGCCAAGGCAGTGGCGTTGTCGGGAACACGCAGGCCGATGGTTTTACGTTTGGGGTGAAGCGTGCGATTGGGTACTTCTTTGGTTGCCTGCAGGATAAAGGTATAACTGCCGGGCGTAGCTGCTTTGAGCTGGCGGAATTGGGCATTATCTACTTTGGCGTAAGTACCCAATTCGCTCAAATCGGCACACATCAGGGTCAGATGGTGTTTTTGATCGATTTTACGAATCGCGAGAATGCGGTCCATCGCGGTTTTATCGCCCAGTTTGCAGCCCAGCGCATAGCAGGAATCCGTAGGGTAAACGATAACGCCGCCACTGCGGACAATATCGGCGGCTTGCTTGATGAGGCGATCTTGGGGATTATCGGGATGGATGGCGAAAAATTGTGCCATGTTTTTTTCCTTATCATTCTAATGGTTTGTTGTTTGACATTTTAAAACTTATTTGGCCGTCTGAATATTGGATTTCCACCACCATGAATGGATTTAGCCTCAGCTACAACACGGCTGACCCAGTGATACCTTATATATAATTTTGATTTACCGGCCGATATCGAAAGTCAATTTAATACACTATATAATGCGTTATTTTGTTTGAAAGTCATCTCAATGTCTGCTTCTTCCCTACCTTCCCGCCGCTTGTCTGTTGCACCCATGCTCGATTGGACAGACCGACACTATCGCTTTATGGCGCGACAAATTACACGCAATGCTTGGCTTTATAGCGAAATGGTCAATTCAGGCGCAGTGGTTTACGGAGATAAAGACCGTTTTTTGAGTTTCAACGAAGGCGAGCAACCGGTAGCTTTACAGCTTGGCGGCTCAGATCCGCATGACTTGGCAATCGCTACCAAAGCGGCTGAAGCGTATGGCTATAATGAAGTCAACCTAAATTGCGGCTGCCCCAGCCCACGCGTTCAAAAAGGCTCTTTCGGCGCTTGCCTGATGAATGATGTAGATTTGGTGGCAGATTGTTTGAACGCAATGCAGGATGCAGTTGAAATTCCGGTGACGGTCAAACACCGCATCGGTGTAGACAGACAGACAGAATATCAAGTCGTAGCAGATTTTGTGGGAACACTTCGCGAAAAAACAGCCTGCCGCACATTTATTGTCCATGCACGCAATGCTTGGCTGGACGGTTTATCCCCGAAAGAAAACCGCGAAGTCCCGCCACTCAAATATGAATACGTGTATCGTTTAAAACAAGATTTTCCCGACTTGGAAATTTTGATTAACGGCGGCATCACTACCAACGAAGAAATCGCCGAACATCTGAAATTTGTCGATGGGGTCATGATCGGGCGCGAGGCTTATCACAATCCAATGCTGATGCGCGATTGGGATGCGCTGTTTTATGACGACGCACACGAACCAATCCAATACGCAGATTTAGCAGCTTGGCTATACACATACAGCCACGAACAAATCGCCTCAGGACGCGGTACCATCCTACGCCACATCGTCCGCCATGCACTGGGCTTGATGCACGGCCTAAAAAATGCCCGCACTTGGCGCCGTATGCTCTCAGATGCCGCCTTGCTGAAAGACAACGACGGCAGCCTGATTCTAGAAGCATGGAAAGAAGTCGAACGCGCAAATATTTGGGATTAATGCCATATCGTGCGAATAAAAGAAAGGCCGTCTGAAACATCCATTTTCAGACGGCCTCCATCCTTTCACCACTACATAAAACAAATTCGCAACACTCCTGATAAGACAATTTGTCGCCTATCTGAACTCAATATATAATTTAACCATACAAGTCTTTATTTTTAAGCATTTTTCATTTTCAAAACATACATTGTCTACACTGGGAGAACCATCATGCCTCATCTAAACTTGGATAAAACGGATTTAAAGATTCTGCAGGTTTTGCAGGAAAATGGGCGGTTGAGCAATGTTGAGCTTTCTGAAAAGGTGGCGCTCTCCCCTTCTCCCTGCCTGCGCCGTCTCAAACAGCTTGAAGATGCGGGCATTATTCAAAAATACGCCGCCCAGCTTTCTCCCGTATCTTTGGGCTTGGGCTTGCAGGCTTTTATCCGTGTATCGATTAGCAAGGCAAAAGATGCGCGCGAGGATTTTTCCGAATCTGTCCGCGCTTGGCCGGAAGTATTGAGCTGCTTTGCTTTAACGGGCGAAACCGACTATCTGCTCCATGCCTTTTTTACCGATATGAACGCGTTTTCCCATTTTGTTTTGGACACGCTGCTTTCGCACCACGGCGTGCAAGATGCACAATCAAGTTTTGTGTTGAAAGAAATTAAAAACACGACCGCTCTGCCTTTGGTTCATTTGGTTCAGGATTAATGATTTGAAACTGATAAAGGCCGTCTGTTGTTCAGACGGCCTTTTAAATTCCAATGGTTTGCTTTCACGCCCATACACTTGTATACTTTTTAAGAATAATTCACATAAGCTTTTACTATGACAGACACCGCCCATCTCGATACCAATACTGTTTCAGAACATACCAAACAATGGCTAGAAAAAGCCGTTATCGGGCTGAATCTCTGCCCGTTTGCCAAAGCGCCGCACGTTAAAAACCTGGTTCGCATCGTTGTCAGCGAAGCCCGTCATTTAGACGGTTTCCTTGAGGACTTGGATCGTGAATTGCAGCTTCTAGGTAATACGCCTGCTTCGGAATTGGAAACCACTTTACTGGTTCATCCGACGCTGTTCCCTGATTTTGAAACCTTCAACCAAATGCTGGAAATTGCCGACGATGCCGTTGTTGAAAACGAATTGGAAGGCATTGTCCAAATTGCGCCGTTCCATCCCGATTTTCAATTTGAAGGCACAGAAGCCGACGACATCAGCAACTACACCAACCGCTCGCCCTACCCGACCTTGCATCTGATTCGTGAAGACAGTATTGCCAAAGCGGCTGAAGCATTTCCCGATGCCTCGGCAATTTTTGACCGCAATATCGCGCTGCTGGAAAAAATGGGGCATGAAGGTTGGGATAAGTTAGACATTCCGCGTTGTCCATTTCCGCATCACAAGCCGTCTGAAAACAAATAATTGGTGATGGAAGATGGTTCGTCATCTGTTGATTTTTTGCGGTGCATTGTCGCTCGTCTTGGGCATTATCGGCATTTTCCTACCATTTCTGCCGACCACGCCTTTCATTTTATTGACCGCTACTTGCTGGGCACAGGCTTCGCCGCGCTTTCATAATTGGCTCTATCATCACCGCTATTTCGGCCCGATCATACAAAACTGGGAAAACAACGGCGCCGTGCCGCGCAAGGCAAAGTTTTTCGCTATCGGCATGATGACCTTTTCTTGCCTGTTGATGTTTTGGCGGTTTCCGGAACGCTGGTGGATTGGTGTCATATCGTCAATTTGTTGCAGCTGCGTGGCTGTGTGGATGTGGCTGCGGCCGGAAGCATAAATAAAACAGGTAGGCATTGTTGCTTACCTGTTTTTTATTTTCATACCCAATTTATCCATTAAAACAATCAGTAAGAACCAAAACACTCTATTTGACCCTCATTTTTCAGACGGCCTCCATTTATTCAATCAAATGTAAATTTTAGCTAAAATTAATTCAAAGTATTTTTTCGATAGCATTATTTTCAATATTTCAAACGCCTGTTTCAAAACCATTTTTTACTACTTCCAACTACGCCCATCGCTTTTATTTCTTTATTTGTATCAACATTTCTTTTGATTCCAATATTCTAAACCATCCCTTAACACTTGCTTTGCGTTATACTTTCCCCTAACACAACCGCGCAGTTCGTCTGGACATTTTCAGACGGCCTGAATATTTCACCGCCGTGCTTTCTCAATGAAGTTCCTAACGGCGCAACAGAATAAAAAGGAAATACTATGCGCTCTCTCTCATTTTTACTGCTTCTTGCCGCCTTTCCTGCCTCGGCATCCGATTTTGACGGCTCATCCGCAAGTCTGCTTTGGGGTCTGCCGTTTGCACTGATTCTTTTGTCTATTGCACTCGGACCTCTGTTTTTCTCCCATACTTGGCACCACCACTTCGGCAAAATTACGGCGTTTTGGACGCTGCTGTTTTTAACGCCGTTTATCATAACTTTTGGTTTCGGAGCCGGCGTACATACCGTTGCCCATGCGTTGGTTGAAGAATATATCCCCTTTATCCTGCTGCTTTTGGCGCTCTATACCATTTCAGGCGGTATTTTTGTCAGCGGCGATTTGCACGGCTCGCCTAAATTGAACACAACCCTGTTGGCAGTCGGCACGGCTTTGTCTTCCATCATGGGGACAACAGGCGCGGCGATGTTGATGATTCGTCCGCTTTTGAAAGCCAACCATAAACGCCACTACCGCCTTCACATCGTGATTTTCTTCATTTTCTTGGTAGCAAATATTGGTGGCGGGCTGACTCCTTTAGGCGATCCTCCGCTGTTCTTAGGATTCCTGAAAGGCGTAGATTTCATGTGGACGGTCAAACACATGCTGCTGCCTGTATTGATTAGTTCTGTGATTTTGCTGGCCGTTTTCTACATCATCGACAGCCGACATTTTCATCGTGAACAACGCGAACACCTTATCCCTGCTTCTACCGAAACCGAAGAGAAAGTCAAAATTTACGGCAAATGGAATTTCCTGTTGCTGGCAGGCGTAGTCGGTGCAGTTTTGCTGTCCGGTTTGTGGAAACCAAATCATCCGGGCTTTGAAATCTTGGGCAGCCATTACGCCTTGCAAAACCTGATGCGCGATGGCATTTTGCTGGCTTTGACCGCCGTATCTTGGATTATTACGCCCAAACAGGTACGCGCAGGCAATGAGTTCAACTTCGAGCCAATTGCCGAAGTGGGCAAACTGTTTTTGGGTATTTTCATTACCATCTCCCCCGTCTTGGCAATTTTGAAAGCCGGCGAAACAGGTGCATTGGCTTCCGTTGTTTCTTTGGTTCACGACGCAGCAGGCAATCCGATTAATGTGATGTATTTCTGGATGAGCGGCATTTTGTCGGCATTCTTGGATAACGCGCCGACTTATTTGGTGTTCTTCAATATGGCCGGTGGCGATGCCCAAGCCTTGATGACAGGCCACCTGTTCCATTCATTGCTGGCAGTATCCATGGGTTCCGTATTTATGGGCGCGCTCACTTATATCGGTAATGCGCCGAACTTCATGGTCAAAGCCATTGCCGAACAACGCGGCGTACCGATGCCTTCCTTCTTCGGCTATATGGCATGGTCGGTGATTGTATTGGTACCGCTGTTTGCCCTGCATACGATGATTTTCTTCGTTTGGCAGCTCTTTTAAACTTAGAGGCCGTCTGAAATTCAGACGGTCTTTTATTTTCAGCTATACCATCAAATATAGCGTTTAAATATCAATCAGTTAAAAATTATTTCCCTTAACACTCGATTACACATCCCTACTTTTTTCCCACTTTTCCCGTAAAAATAAGCGTAAAACTGACATAAAGCAGCCTATACCTGATAAAATCTAAAGCTTTGTTGTTTGCGTTTATTCGTTGTTTTTATAGCAAACCTCTGCTTTTTTCAGACAGCCCATCCTTTGTTTCAAAGCATTACATGCCGTCTGAAAAAACAATCCGACATCCGAATCTCAACCCACCAAAAAGTAACGCATCCTTATGATTAAGATAAAAAAAGGCTTAGACCTGCCTATCGCGGGCAGACCGGAGCAAGTCATTTATGACGGCCCGGCCATTACCGAAGTCGCGTTGCTTGGCGAAGAATATGTCGGCATGCGCCCCTCGATGAAAATCAAGGAAGGCGAAGCCGTCAAAAAAGGCCAAGTGCTGTTTGAAGACAAAAAGAATCCGGGCGTAGTATTTACTGCCCCGGCTTCAGGCAAAATTGCCGCGATTCACCGTGGCGAAAAGCGCGTACTTCAGTCAGTCGTGATTGCCGTTGAAGGCAACGACGAAATCGAGTTCGAACGCTACGCACCTGAAGCGTTGGCAAAATTGAGCAGCGAAGAAGTGCGCCGCAACCTGATCCAATCCGGTTTGTGGACTGCGCTGCGCACCCGTCCGTTCAGCAAAATCCCAGCCGTCGATGCCGAGCCGTTCGCCATCTTCGTCAATGCAATGGACACCAATCCGCTGGCTGCCGATCCTACGGTCATCATCAAAGAAGCTGTCGAAGACTTCAAACGCGGTCTGTTGGTATTGAGCCGCCTGACCGAACGTAAAATCCATGTGTGTAAAGCAGCCGGTGCAGACGTGCCGTCTGAAAATGCTGCCAACATCGAAACACATGAGTTTGGCGGCCCGCATCCTGCCGGCTTGAGTGGCACGCACATTCATTTCATCGAGCCAGTCAGTGCGAACAAAACCGTTTGGACCGTCAATTATCAAGATGTGATTGCCATTGGCCGTTTGTTTGCAACAGGCCGTCTGAACACCGAGCGCGTAATTGCCTTGGGTGGCTCTCAAGTCAACAAACCGCGTCTCTTGCGTACCGTTTTGGGTGCGAAAGTATCGCAAATTACTGCGGGCGAATTGGTTGACGCAGACAACCGCGTGATTTCCGGCTCAGTATTGAACGGCGCGATTGCACAAGGCGCGCACGATTACCTCGGCCGCTACCACAATCAGATTTCCGTTATCGAAGAAGGCCGCAGCAAAGAGCTGTTCGGCTGGGTTGCGCCACAACCGGACAAATACTCCATCACGCGCACAACCCTCGGCCATTTCCTGAAAAACAAACTCTTCAAGTTCAACACAGCCGTCAACGGTGGCGACCGCGCCATGGTACCGATCGGCACTTATGAGCGCGTGATGCCCTTGGATATCCTGCCTACCCTGCTCTTGCGCGATTTAATCGTCGGCGATACCGACAGCGCTCAGGCACTGGGTTGCTTGGAATTGGACGAAGAAGACCTCGCTTTGTGCAGTTTCGTCTGCCCGGGCAAATACGAATACGGCCCGCTGTTGCGCAAGGTACTGGAAACCATTGAGAAGGAAGGTTGATTATGGGCTTGAAACATTTTCTTGAAAAAATCGAACCGCACTTCCTGCCGGGCGGCAAACATGAAAAATGGTATGCCCTCTACGAAGCTGCGGCGACGATTTTCTATACATCCGGCGCGGTAACGCGCAAAGCGGCCCACGTCCGCGACGCACTCGACTCCAAGCGCATGATGATTTTGGTGTGGCTGGCTTTGTTCCCTGCCATGTTCTACGGCATGTACAACGTCGGCGTACAGGCATTCGGTGCGTTAACACCTGATTTGCTGCAACAAAACATCGCCAACGACTGGCATTACGCCCTTGCCAACGCTTTGGGCATCAATATGTCGTCTGAAGCGGGCGTGTTGGGCAAAATGCTGTTCGGCGCAATCTACTTCCTGCCGATTTACGCAACCGTATTTATCGTCGGCGGTTTTTGGGAAGTTTTGTTCGCCACCGTGCGCAAACACGAAATCAACGAGGGTTTCTTCGTGACTTCGATTCTGTTTGCTTTGATCGTTCCGCCTACGCTGCCGCTGTGGCAGGCCGCCTTGGGTATTACCTTCGGCGTGGTGGTTGCGAAAGAGGTATTCGGCGGTACGGGTAAAAACTTTATGAACCCTGCGCTGGCAGGCCGTGCCTTCTTGTTCTTCGCTTATCCTGCCAATATTACCGGCGACACCGTTTGGACGGCGGTTGACGGCTATTCCGGTGCCACTGCTTTGGCGCAATGGGCGGCACACGGTGCAGACGGCCTGAAAAACGCTGTAACCGGTCAAAACATCTCTTGGATGGATGCGTTTATCGGTAACGTGCCCGGCTCAATCGGCGAAGTATCCACTTTGGCGCTCTTAATCGGCGGCGCGTTTATCGTGTTCACTCGTATTGCCTCTTGGCGCATTATCGCCGGCGTGATGATCGGTATGATTGCCATGTCTTCTCTGTTTAACTTCATCGGTTCGGACACCAACGCCATGTTCTCCATGCCTTGGTACTGGCACTTGGTGGTCGGCGGCTTCGCCATCGGTATGCTGTTTATGGCGACCGACCCTGTTTCCGCTTCCTTTACCAATGTCGGCAAATGGTGGTACGGCGCACTTATCGGTGTGATGTGCGTGTTGATCCGCGTGGTCAACCCTGCTTACCCCGAAGGCATGATGTTGGCGATCCTGTTTGCCAACCTGTTTGCCCCGATTTTCGACTATTTCGTCGCACAAGCGAACATCAAACGCAGAAAGGCGCGCAGCAATGGCTAAGAAATTCGATAAAGACAGCTTCAGCGGCACGCTGATTGTGGTATTGGTTGTCAGCCTGATTTGTTCCATCATCGTTGCTGGTGCGGTCGTCGGCTTGAAACCCATCCAAGAGAAACAAAAACTCCAGGACAAACAAGGCTATATCTTGAGCGTAGCTGGTTTGATGGATAAAAACACCGACATCAGCAAAACCTTTGCCGAACGTATCGAGCAACGTGTCGTGGACTTGGCAACCGGCGAATACGTCGCCGATGCGCCTAAAGACTTCAGCGCACGCGTCGCCGGCAAAGACCCTGCCCAAAGCATCCAAATCAAACCCGAAGACGATTTGGCAGGCATCAAAAGCCGTGCCAAATACACCGAGGTTTACTTGGTAAAAGGCGAAGACGGTAAAGTCAGCCAAATCATCCTACCTATGCACGGCAACGGTTTGTGGTCTGTCATGTACGGTTTTGTCGCCATTCAACCCGACGGCAACACCATCAACGGCATCACCTACTACGACCAAGGCGAAACCCCGGGCTTGGGCGGCGAAATCGGCAATCCGTTGTGGCAACAAAAATTCGTCGGCAAAAAACTGTTTGACGAACAAGGCAAACTCGCCCTGCATGTCGGTAAAGGCGCAAGTTCGGACAAAGAACACGGCGTAGATGCCCTCTCTGGCGCATCGCTGACATCTAAAGGCGTGCAAGGTTCGTTCGCCTACTGGTTCGGCGAAAACGGCTATATCCCCTACCTGAACAAATTGAAATCAGCAGGAGCACAATAATGGCTGACATGAAACGCTTGAAACATTTGATGTTTTCACCCTTTATCGACAACAACCCGATTGCCTTGCAGGTTTTGGGGATTTGTTCGGCTTTGGCGGTTACCACCAAACTTCAGACGGCCATCGTAATGGGTATTTCCGTAGCTTTGGTAACCGGTTTTTCCAGCTTCTTCATTTCTTTGGTACGCAACTACATCCCCAACAGCATCCGTATTATCGTGCAAATGGCGATTGTTGCTTCCTTGGTAACGCTGGTTGACCAATTGCTCCAAGCTTTTGCCTATGAGCTGTCCAAACAGCTGTCCGTTTTCGTCGGCCTGATTATTACCAACTGTATCGTGATGGGCCGTGCCGAAGCATTCGCCATGAAAGAGCCGCCGCTGGAAAGCTTGGTTGACGGTATCGGCAACGGCGCAGGTTACGGCATGATGTTGATCATCATCGCAACCATCCGCGAACTGATCGGCTCTGGCAAGCTCTTTGGCTACACCATTTTCCAAACAGTACAAGATGGCGGCTGGTATCAAACCAACGGCTTGTTCCTGCTCGCCCCCAGCGCGTTCTTCATCATCGGTTTCTTGGTATGGGGTCTGCGCACTTGGAAACCTGAACAGGCGGAGAAATAACACATGGAACATTACTTAAGCCTCTTTGTAAAATCCGTCTTTCTGGAAAACATGGCACTGTCCTTCTTCTTGGGGATGTGTACGTTTTTGGCGGTATCTAAAAAAGTATCCACCGCATTCGGTTTGGGCGTTGCCGTTACTTTCGTACTCGGCCTATCCGTCCCAGCCAACCAACTTGTTTACTCGCTGTTGAAAGACGGCGCACTGGTTGAAGGCGTGGACCTGACCTTCCTGAAATTCATCACCTTCATCGGCGTGATTGCCGCTTTGGTGCAGATTTTGGAAATGTTCTTGGACAAATTCGTCCCTGCCCTCTACAACGCATTGGGTATCTACCTGCCCCTTATTACCGTAAACTGCGCGATTTTTGGTGCCGTATCGTTTATGGCGCAACGCGAATACAACTTCGGCGAATCCGTTGTATATGGTTTCGGTGCAGGTCTGGGCTGGCTTTTGGCTATTGTCGCTTTGGCGGGCATTACCGAAAAAATGAAATATTCGGATGTCCCTAAAGGCCTCAAAGGCTTGGGCATTACCTTTATCGCCGCTGGCCTGATGGCAATGGCGTTTATGTCGTTCTCCGGCATCCAGTTATAAGAAAGGAATCGGCATGGAGATTATTTTAGGTATCGTGATGTTTACCGTCATCGTCTTGGTTTTGGCACTGATGATTCTGTTTGCCAAATCCAAGTTGGTGAGCGAAGGCGACATCACCATCAAAGTCAATAACGAAAAAGAGCTGACGATGCCTGCCGGCGGCAAACTGCTGGGTGCGCTTGCCAGCCAAGGCATCTTCGTTCCTTCCGCCTGCGGTGGCGGCGGCTCATGCGGTCAGTGCCGCGTTGTCGTGAAAAGCGGCGGCGGCGACATTCTGCCGACCGAGTTGTCCCACATCAGCAAACGAGAAGCGCGCGAAGGCTGCCGTCTGTCTTGTCAGGTCAACGTTAAAACCGACATGGACATCGAAGTACCGGAAGAAGTGTTCGGTGTGAAAAAATGGGAATGTACTGTCATCTCCAATGACAACAAAGCAACGTTCATTAAAGAACTCAAGCTTGCCATTCCCGAAGGCGAAGAAGTTCCCTTCCGCGCCGGCGGCTACATCCAGATTGAAGCCCCTCCTCACACTGTTGCCTACAAAGACTTCGACATTCCTAAGGAATACCACGAAGACTGGGACAAATACAATCTGTGGCAATATGTTTCCAAAGTGGACGAGCCGATTTTGCGTGCCTACTCTATGGCTTCATACCCTGAAGAAAAAGGCATCATTATGCTGAACGTTCGTATCGCTACGCCTCCTCCACGCGTACCTGATGCGCCTCCGGGACAAATGTCTTCTTACATCTGGTCGCTTAAACCCGGTGATAAAGTAACGATTTCCGGCCCGTTCGGTGAATTCTTTGCCAAAGATACCGATGCCGAAATGGTATTCATCGGCGGCGGTGCAGGTATGGCGCCGATGCGCTCCCACATTTTCGACCAGCTGAAACGTTTGAACTCCAAACGTAAAATTACTTTCTGGTATGGTGCACGTTCCAAACGCGAGATGTTCTATGTCGAAGACTTCGACCAACTCGCAGCAGAATTCCCGAACTTCACATGGCACGTCGCCCTGTCCGACCCATTGCCTGAAGACAACTGGGACGGTTACACAGGCTTTATTCACAACGTGGTTTACGAAAACCACCTGAAAA
>NZ_KV820411.1:105977-180605 GCF_001815375.1 Neisseria sp. HMSC065C04 | reverse complement strand
AAAACCATGAAGCACCTGAAGACTGCGAATTCTACATGTGCGGCCCTCCAATCATGAACCAGTCCGTGATCAAAATGCTCAAAGACTTGGGCGTGGAAGACGAAAACATCCTCTTGGACGATTTCGGCGGCTAACAGACAAAAAGGAAGAAACTTCGGTTTCTTCCTTTTTTATTGCCAGGCCGTCTGAAAACCATACTTTCAGACGGCCTGAACCTTTCTTTTACGATACAATAAAGGCTTCAAAAAATAATCCGCAAATCCCTTATGCTGTTTCTTTCCAATTCGTTTTACCGTCCGATAATCGGTTGCACCGTTGCCATCTTTTCCGCACTCACACTCTCTGCCTGCCAACCTGAAAAACAACAAACCATTACCCTGCAAGGCGAGACCATGGGCACGACCTATACCGTCAAATATCTTTCAGACGGCCAAGACAAACTCCCCTCCCCTGCCGAAATACAAAAACGTATTGATGACGCGCTTAAAGAAGTCAATCGGCAAATGTCTACCTACCAGACCGATTCCGAAATCAGCCAATTCAACCAGCTGCGCACCGTCAATCAGGCCATGCCCATTTCCCAAGACTTTGCCTATGTGACCGGCGAAGCTTTGCGTTTAAACAAACTGACGCACGGCGCACTGGACGTAACCGTCGGCCCTTTGGTCAACCTATGGGGATTTGGTCCGCAAAAAGAAATCACGCACGAACCGACTGCACAAGAAATCCAACATGCTTCAGAAATGGTCGGTACAGACAAACTCAAACTTTCCCAAGACGGCCAGCAGCCTACACTGACGAAAACCCATCCCGAAGTCTATTTAGACCTATCCTCCATCGCCAAAGGCTTTGGCGTGGATAAAACCGCCGCTGAACTTGAAAAACTCAATATCGGCAATTATTTGGTAGAAATCGGAGGCGAATTGCATGGTAAAGGCCACAATGCGCAAGGCAACCCTTGGCGTATCGGCATCGAGCAGCCCAATATCGTTCAAGGCGGCGCCACACAAATCACCATTCCATTGGACAATAAATCACTGGCCACATCCGGCGACTACCGCATTTTCCATGTCGATAAGTCAGGCCGCCGCCTTTCCCATATCATCAACCCTAAAACCAAACAACCCATCAGCCACAACCTTGCTTCCATCAGCGTAGTAGCAGAAAACGCCACACTTGCAGACGGCCTTTCCACCGGATTGTTCGTTCTCGGAGAAACTGAAGCACTTAAACTTGCCGAGCAAGAAAATCTCGCCGTTTTCCTTATCATCCGGACCCCGCAAGGCGGCTACCATACTAAAATGTCTAGCGCATTCAAGAAATTATTAAACTAATCTTCAGGAATACACACATGAAAACCCTCCTCCTTACTTTCGGCATTTTTATCATTGTCATCCTCGGTATGGCAGTCGGCTATATCTTCTCCAAACGCACCATTAAAGGCAGCTGCGGCGGCATTTCCTCTCTCGGCATGAAGAAAATGTGTGATTGCGACACGCCATGCGATACCTTGCAAAAAGAGCTGGATAAAAAACAACATTCCGACAATCAAGGCATCAAGGTCGATCATTAAGTCTTTGTTGAATGTTTATTCATAACTCAAGGCTGTCTATCCCCCATCAGGCCGTCTGAAAAATAAAAGAGCGTAATCCCAATGGATGCACGCTCTTTTATTTTGCCTCTTACAAAGCAATCCAGAAATATCTTGCATACACATTTAAAACAAGCCCCAAAAAAAAAAACCAATCAGAAAACAAAAAGAAAAGCTCCTGCAAAACAGGAGCTTTTTCTTGGAAGAAACTGGATTATTTCAATTTAGTTTCTTTGTAAATAACGTGTTTACGGGCTACTGGGTCAAATTTTTTGATTTCCAGTTTGCCAGGCATCGTACGTTTGTTTTTAGTAGTTGTGTAGAAGTGACCAGTACCAGCACTGGACTCCAGTTTGATTTTATCGCGCATTGCAGTAATCCTTAATTAATGGTGTTTAAATTAAGCTTCGCCGCGAGCACGCAAATCAGCCAATACGACATCAATGCCTACTTTATCGATGGTGCGCAATGCAGCGTTAGAAACGCGCAGGCGAACCCAGCGGTTTTCACTTTCTACCCAGAAACGACGTGATTGCAAGTTAGGCAAAAAACGACGTTTGGTTTTGTTGTTGGCGTGTGATACGTTATTGCCAGACATCGGGCGCTTACCGGTCACTTTGCAAACTCGTGCCATGGTTAGTCTCCAAACTTCTAAAATAGTAAAACGCGATTTATACCACGAAATCTGCCTTCAGTTCAAGTCGTTTGCTGAAAAAACGGGATTTGTGGAAATAAATCTTCTCAATATGTTGCATCTGCGAAACGGTATTTCGCAAAGCCTTAACTTTTCAATTATAACGGATTTCTTTAAAAAAATCATCTGTCGTTTGCATGGTCGGTGAAATAAACAGGCCGTCTGAACATTTCAGACGGCCTGTTTATCGTCATGCTTTTTTCTTCAACGCCGCATTCAAAATGCAGCCGAGTATAAAGCAGGCTAAAGAAGGAACAACCCACCCTAAACCGATATTGTAAAACGGCAATGCGCGCTCGATGGCGGCGGCGGTATCGGCATCCAATCCAAACGCGGCCTTATAGGCATCGATCAGACCGACTACAAGGGCCGCCATCATGGTACAGAAATAGACAATACGGCCGCCGCCAAACAGTTTATCTGTCAAGGCCAGCAGAATGATGACGATGGTCAGCGGATACAACAGCATCAACATAGGGATGGAAAACTGCAAAATCGCTGACAGGCCTTTGTTGGCCAACAGGATAGACACCACCGTATTCAGTATCACAAAGATTTTATAAGAAATACCCGGGCAAAGACGGTTGAAATATTCGGCGCATGAAGTAATCAAGCCAACCGCCGTACTCAGACAGGCAAGCAACACCATGACGCCAAGCAACACAATACCGGCCGTACCGAAATAGTGCTGTGCGGTTTTAGACAAAACCAACGCGCCGTTTTCCTGCAAGCCGATACCTGCCACACCTGTCGCGCCCATATAGCCGATAAACAGGTAAACCACTGCCAAACAAGAAGCCGCCAACACACCGGAAATCGTCGTTGTTTTCAGCAAGTCCGCGCGGTTGTCCACACCCATGGCGCGAACAGCATCAATGACGATAATGGCAAACACCAGCGAAGCCAGCGCGTCCATGGTGCCGTAGCCTTCCAAAATGCCTTTAACCAACGGATGAGTGGCAAAATCGCCTTGTGCCGCCTGCGGCACGCCCATCGGGTTAATAGCGGCATAGCCGACCAATATTGCAATTGCCAGCAACAAAACGGGCGTAAGGATTTTACCGATACGATCAACCAGTTTCCCCGGAGAAATCGACAGCCAATAAGTCATGCCGAAAAACACCAGGCTGAATACTGCCAATGCGATGTTTTTCCAAGATTCATCAATGAAAGGGGAAATCGCGGTTTCAAAAGACACTGTCGCCGTACGCGGCATGGCAAACAGAGGGCCGATTGCCAGATAAAGCGCAGTGGCAAAAGTCACGTCGTACCAAGGCGCAACACGGGAGGCCAATGCTTCCACATCGCGCGAGCCGGAATAGCCGACGGCAATCACGCCCAACAATGGCAACCCCGCCCCGGTCAGCAAAAAGCCGAACATTGCCAAAAGCCAGTTTTCGCCGGCCTGCTGCCCCAAATAAGCCGGGTAAATTAAGTTACCCGCGCCGAAAAACAGCGCAAACAGCATCAAGCCCACCGCCCATAAAGAGGCTTTGCTGCGACTTGTCGTCGAATTCATCTTAAATTCTCTTTTTCCAAATACCCGTTATCGGTTTCATCGGCTTCAAGGCCGTCTGAAAGCATTTCGGCTTCGTTTATTTCCAAACCGTCTTTCAGGCTGATTTCGATTTCACCATAATTTTCCGGCTGTACGATACGCACCAAGCCTTCTTTAGCCAATTCCAGCAATGCAATAAAATTGACCACCACATATGTCGCGCCCTGCTCCGGCTTAAACAAATCGCTGAACTTGCTGATACCGCTTTCGTTCAAACGACGCAAAATCGCCGTCATCTGCGCGCGCACGGAAATGGTTTCCCGCACCACTTCATGATTGCGCGTATGCTTGGCACGCGACAAAATACCCAACCAAGCCTGCGTCAAATCGGCAACGTACACTTCCGGCAACTTCGCTTCAACCGCAATTTCCAGCGGCAAATACGCCCAAGCAAAATCACGTCCGGCACGCGGCAACGCATCCAAGCCCTGAGCCGCCAGTTTCATCTGTTCGTAGGCCAACAGACGGCGCACCAACTCAGCACGCGGATCCGCCTCTTCATCCTCAACTTCTTCAGGACGCGGCAACAGCAGGCGCGATTTAATTTCAATCAGCATCGCCGCCATCAGCAAGTATTCCGCTGCCAAGTCAAACTGATACGCTTCCATTTGGGCAATATAGTGCAGATACTGCTCGGTAATCTTCACCATCGGAATATCGAGGACATCGATATTTTGCTTGCGGATAAGGTACAGCAGCAAATCCAACGGCCCTTGGAAGCTGCTCAATACCACCTTCAACGCATCAGGCGGAATAAACAAATCCTGCGGCACATCGGTGACAGGCTGACCGAACACCCACGCAACGGTATGTTCAGACGGCGTTGCGGCAGTGGAAGAAATAAGGTGTTCTGAAGGCATGGTTAAAGGGTCTTTTTCTTTTTAAGTTTAGTAAGAAGTTTCATCAATAAAAGGCCGTCTGAAACGAGGACAAGCCGTTTTTAATATAAAAATCAGCGTTTTTTACGATTGATTTGCAAAGAAACAATGGCGACGGCAAAGGTCTGGGCCAAGGCCATACCCAACAGCGGCAGGCTGGCGAAAACCGTACCCGTCAGTACCGAGCCAATATCGCGGGAAAACACAAAACCATCCCTCGCAAGCATCGCCACCATCAAAGCCAACAACAGCAAACTTTCGCAGCCGATCAAAAGCCAAATCATTTTAACCGAACGGCGTTTGCGCCATTTCATGATACCGGCGTGTAAAAGGCTGAATATCATGACGGACAGAAACGGATAAAGAAAAGTGGTGAATGGGCGGTTATAACCGCTTTGCACACATAAATAATCGCTGGGCAACGTATTGCATTCCATCACATCGAGAAACATCGGATCGACGGCATACATCAACACACCGAACCATACCGCATAAATCAGGCTGGCGATAAAGTAGGCTTTAAAAAATCGGTTCATAAGCAAAAAGGTCGTCTGAAAAAATAAATTTCAAAAGGCTTAAACCCACATCAAATTTTCTGATTGGCATTTGCAGAAGAGTCCAACACATTCAGGGCTTGAACTGCTGCCATGCCATAAACAGGCAATCCAAAAAAAATAACTCCCGTTATTGCCGTCCAACTACTATCCAGACTACTCCACTCCCACAGTAATAAAACAAACCAAACAATCCACCATTCGATGATAGGCAAGGCAAGAGTCGTCAAAGTTGTACAGCGTTTGGTCCACTTCATAATGCCGGCATTGAGTAGGGACAATGACATTACAGATAAAAACGGAAAGAAGAAAAACTTCAAAGACGTTTTCTCAAAAGCCGACATTTCATGAGCTCGTGAACAATACTGTAGACGCTGTTCATTTTCAGCGTCAATATCAAAACATTCGAATCCTGTAAGCAGCAAACCGACACCGTACATCAACAAACCGAAGACAACCGCATAAATCAGGCTACTGATAAAGTAGGCTTTAAAAAATCGATTCATCTCACTTCCACCCCGCGATATGCTCCACCGCCGCCTGCGCACAATACAATCCAAACGAAGCCGTCACCAGCATACTCGCCCCATAGCCCGCGCAGGACAAACCTTGCGGCGCGGCATCGGTCGAACACGCTTCGCCGGATTGCGGCGGCGTAATATTCTCGGTTGAATAAACGCAAGGCACGCGCATTTTTTCTTTGGTATCGCGGCTGAAGCCGTAGCGTTTGCGCAAGGTGTAGCGCAAGTTGGAAAGCAGCGGATCGTGGGTGACGCGGCTTAAATCGGCAGTTTGGATTAAAGCCGGATTTTTCTGTCCGCCCGCGCCACCGCTGATAATAAACGGTTGTTTATGTTGCACGAAATACGCCGCCATCGCCGCTTTGACACGGATTTGGTCGATGGCGTCGATGACGAAGTCAAAAGGCCGTCTGAAAAGCTCGTCCAGATTGTCTTCGGTAACAAAATCTTCGATTTCCGTCACTTCGCATTGCGGATTGATTTGGGCAATGCGTTCGCGCAAAGCAGTAACTTTTGCCTTACCGAAATCATCGGTCAAAGCGTGCAACTGGCGGTTGACATTGGACTCGGCCACGTTGTCCAAATCAATCAGCGTTAAACGACCGATACCGCTCCGAGCCAAAGCCTCCACCGCCCACGAACCGACGCCGCCGACGCCGACCACGCACACATGCGCACGCGAAAAGCGCACCAGCGCTTCGTCTCCGTAAAGTCTGGCAATGCCGCCAAAGCGGCGCGAAGAAAGAAAAGCGGCGTCCTGCATAAGTAACCTTGTGATATATCAATAAATTAATGAAAAACGCCACAGGCGAATCGGACTGACATTATACTTGAAAGCAGATGGGCTGTTGTACCCGCCCGAAAGAGTTTATAATCGTTTCACATTCAGACAAGTTCTGATTTCATATTAAACGAAAGTGCCGCTACTCGGCGCAAAAGGAGAATAAATATGTACAAACATCTGGTTGTAGCCGTTGACGGTAGCGAGACTTCCCTCAATGCATTGAAACACGCCGCCGAACTGGCAAGCCTCAACAAAGCCCAACTGACTTTGGTTCACGTTGCCAACCCTGCCGAATACATGGCTTTGGCTCCTGAATTCCTGCAACACGAAAGCTACGAAGCCGCCGCAGTGGCTCAAGGTAACGAAGTTTTGGATTTCGCAGAAAAAACAGCGCGTGAAAGCGGCGTTGAAAACATCGTGAAACACCTGTTGGTTGCCAACAAAGGCGCGCGCGAAATGGCGCAAGACTTGGTTGACTATGCCGACAACAACGGCGCAGACCTGTTGGTACTCGGCACACACGGCCGCACCGGCCTGATGCACCTGCTGATGGGCAGCTTCGCCGAGACCGTAATGCGTCAAAGCCACCTGCCTCTGCTGATTATCCGTAGCAAAGCTGAAGAAGCATAATCAAGCGTTTATTTAAAATAGCGAAAGGCCGTCTGAATATTTTTCAGACGGCCTTTTTTCACATGACAGCTTCAGCTTTTATTTTGCCATTTCTTTGAACACTTCGTGTGCCACAGCAATGGTTTCGTCAATCAGCTCAGGCGTATGCGCGGCGGAAACAAAACCGGCTTCGTAAGCTGACGGGCCGAATGCGACATTGCGGTCGAGCATACCGTGGAAGAAATGTTTGAAACCGTCGATATTGGAACGCGCCATGTCGGCGTAGTTTTGCGGCGTGTGGCTGGCAAAATACAAACCAAACATGCCGCCCACGCTGTCCGCCGTAAATTCAACGCCATGCGCTTTAGCCGCGTCGGCAATACCGTTGGCGAGGCGTTGGGTCAAGGCAGTCAGGTTTTCATAGAAGCCTTCACGCTGAATGATTTCCAGCGTTTTCAAACCGGCCGCAACCGCAATCGGATTGCCGGACAATGTACCTGCCTGATACACGCCGCCCAACGGGGAAATATATTCCATAATGTCTTTACGGCCGCCAAACGCCGCCAAAGGCATACCGCCGCCGATCACTTTGCCCATGGTGGTCAAATCAGGTTTGATGCCGTGCAAAGATTGCGCACCGCCCAGCGCCACACGGAAGCCGGTCATCACTTCGTCGTAAATCAACACGGTACCGTGTTTTTCAGTCAATTCGCGCAAGGCTTTGACAAAGGCTTCAGACGGCCTAACCAGATTCATATTGCCGACAAAAGGCTCCAAAATCACACAGGCAATGTTATTGCCGCTTTGGGCAAAGGCTTCTTCCAATTGGGCGATATTGTTATATTCGAGTACCAAAGTGTGTTTGGTAAAGTCGGCAGGCACACCGGCAGAAGAAGGATTGCCAAACGTCAACAGGCCGCTGCCTGCTTTCACCAACAGGCTGTCGGAATGGCCGTGGTAGCAGCCTTCAAACTTGATGATTTTGTCGCGTCCGGTAAAACCGCGTGCCAGACGGATGGCGGTCATCGTTGCTTCCGTACCGGAGCTGACAAGGCGCAGCTGCTCGACGGACGGCATGATTTTGGCGATTTCTTCGGCAATGACAATTTCGCCTTCAGTCGGCGCACCAAACGACAAACCGCCCAATGCCGCTTCGCGCACGGCTTCAATGACTTCGGGATGGGCATGGCCTACAATCGCAGGGCCCCAAGAGCCGACATAGTCGGTATAACGCGTGCCGTTTTCGTCCCAAACATACGCGCCTTCTGCCTTTTTGATGAAGCGCGGCACGCCGCCGACGCTGCCGAATGCGCGCACAGGAGAGTTCACGCCGCCGGGAATAATGGCTTTGGCGCGGTTGAACAAGCTTTCATTACGGTTCATGGTCAATTCTTTCGTAAGAGGTCGTCTGAAAATCAAATCGATGCCATTTTAACACCAAATCCTTTTCAGACGGCCCAAGCTTCAAAATAAGAATCGGGTGCAAAATCAAAATTATTCTTTAAAAACAAACACTCTATCCACATTTTTCCTGCTTGTGCTATAATCCGCGACCTATTGAAACAATAAAAGAAAAGCATCATGTTACGCGGATTCATACTCAGCCTCGCCCTTTTGGCGTCCTCCCTCGTCCATGCACAACGCAGCCTGCCTGACGATATGGATGTGGCCGTTTTAAAGACGGTCGATTTGCCTTATCTGAAAGTCAGCAAAGGCGGTTTTTCTTGGACGCGCCTGCTGACGTTGGGCATTGTGGACGGCAATGCGGCCAAACTGCAAATCACGCGCTTTACCAAAATCCACGATGAAAACGACCGTTTCATCCCCATGGGCCGCCTGCTGAACCAAACCGGCAAAGCCGTTGCGTTCAAATACAACGAAGAAAGCCGCCTCGTCCGCGAAATCTGGATTTTGACCGACGCCGAAGCCGACAGGTTCATCGAACACGCCAAAAAGCAGAAAAAGGCGGAAGAATAATTTTTCAGACGGCCCGAGTATTTCACAGGCCGTCTGAACCCTTTTACAACAAGCCAATCAATCAAACAAACCATGAAAAAAGTATTTATCCGCACCTTCGGGTGCCAAATGAACGAGTACGACAGCGAAAAAATGCTGTCCGTCCTCGCCGAAGAACACGGCGGCATCGAGCAGGTTACCCAACCTGACGACGCCGACATCATCTTGTTCAACACCTGCTCCGTGCGTGAAAAAGCGCAAGAGAAAGTCTTCTCCGACTTAGGCCGTGTACGTCCGCTCAAAGAAAAAAATCCCGACCTCATCATCGGTGTTGCCGGCTGCGTTGCCTCTCAAGAAGGCGAAAACATCGTCAAACGCGCTCCGTATGTGGACGTGGTTTTCGGTCCGCAAACGCTGCACCGCCTGCCCAAACTCATCGTTGACAAAGAAACCACCGGCCTGTCGCAAATCGATATTTCCTTCCCCGAAATCGAGAAATTCGACCACCTGCCGCCTGCACGCGTAGAAGGCGGTTCAGCGTTCATTTCCATCATGGAAGGCTGCTCCAAATACTGCTCTTACTGCGTCGTCCCTTACACCCGCGGCGAAGAATTCTCCCGCCCACTTAACGACGTATTGACTGAAATTGCCGGTTTGGCGCAACAAGGCGTTAAAGAAATCAACCTCTTAGGCCAAAACGTCAATGCCTATCGCGGTGAAATGGAAAACGGCGAAATCTGCGACTTTGCCACCTTGTTGCGCATCGTCCACGAAATCCCCGGCATCGAACGCCTGCGCTTTACCACCAGCCATCCGCGCGAATTTACCGACGCGATTATCGAGTGCTACCGCGACCTGCCGAAGCTGGTTTCCCACCTGCACCTGCCGATTCAAAGCGGTTCCGACCGCGTATTGAGCGCGATGAAACGCGGATACACCGCATTGGAATACAAATCCATCATCCGTAAACTGCGCGCCATCCGTCCTGATTTGTGCCTCAGCTCCGACTTTATCGTCGGTTTCCCGGGCGAGACCGAGCGCGAGTTCGAGCAAACCTTGAAACTGGTGAAAGACATCGCCTTCGACTTGAGCTTCGTCTTTATTTACAGTCCGCGCCCTGGCACGCCTGCCGCCAACCTGCACGACGACACGCCGCACGAAGAAAAAGTGCGCCGCCTCGAAGCTTTGAACGAAGTCATCGAAGCCGAAACCGCACGCATCAACCAAACCATGATCGGCACGGTTCAACGCTGCTTGGTTGAAGGTATCTCCAAAAAAGACCCTGACCAACTGCAAGCCCGTACCGCCAACAACCGCGTGGTCAACTTTACCGGTACACCCGATATGATCAACCAAATGATCGATTTGGAAATCACTGAAGCCTACACCTTCTCCCTGAAAGGCAAACCGGTATAAGCACGCACAAACAAAGGCCGTCTGAAACTGTTCAGACGGCCTTTATCTTGGTTCGGCCGGGCATTATCTGATTCATGTATTTTTATTACCCGAACAAAAGGCTTTTCAGTATAATACCGCCCGAAAATTCCCTTATCTGTTGAGAAGTTAAGGCCAAAATCCGAGCTTCCGGCAGTTAAACCCGCTGATTCCGTCCTTGAACGGCTTTCCCAAAGGAATATCTCGAATGAGTTCTTCAAATCAAAGCGTTTTGGAAAGATTATTCAACCTCAACGCCAATCAGACCAACGTCCGCACGGAAATTATGGCAGGTGTGACAACCTTCCTCGCCATGTGCTATATCATTATCGTCAACCCTCTGATTTTGGGCGAAACCGGCATGGATATGGGCGCAGTATTTGTGGCTACCTGTATCGCCTCCGCCATCGGCTGTTTCGTGATGGGCTTTGTCGGCAACTACCCGATTGCCCTCGCTCCGGGCATGGGTTTGAACGCCTACTTTACCTTTGCCGTCGTCAAAGGCATGGGCGTGGACTGGCGTGTGGCTTTGGGTGCCGTTTTCATTTCAGGCATTATTTTCATCCTGTTCAGCTTCTTTAAAGTGCGTGAAATGCTGGTCAACGCCCTGCCTATGGGCTTGAAAATGTCGATTGCCGCAGGTATTGGCCTCTTCTTGGCATTGATTGCACTCAAAGGCGCAGGCGTGATTGTGGCCAATCCTGCCACATTGGTCGGTTTGGGCGACATCCACCAGCCTACCGCCCTACTGGCGATGGCAGGCTTTGTCATGGTGGTTGCACTTGGCCACTTCCGCGTTAAAGGCTCCATCATCATTACCATTCTGACGCTGACCGCCATCTCCACCATCTTGGGCTTGAGCGAGTTCAAAGGCGTGGTCGGCGAAGTTCCGAGCATTGCGCCAACCTTCATGCAGATGGACTTCAAAGGCTTGTTCACCGTCAGCATGGTCAGCGTGATTTTTGTATTCTTCCTGGTTGACCTGTTTGACTCTACCGGCACATTGGTCGGTGTTTCCCACCGCGCAGGCCTGTTGCAAGACGGCAAACTGCCGCGTTTGAAACGCGCCCTGCTTGCCGACTCTACCGCCATTATCGCAGGCGCCGCCTTGGGTACTTCCTCTACTACCCCTTACGTTGAAAGCGCGGCAGGCGTTTCTGCCGGCGGCCGTACCGGCCTGACTGCCGTTACCGTCGGCGTACTGATGCTGGCCTGCCTGATTTTCTCCCCGCTGGTTCAAAGCATTCCTGCATTCGCTACCGCACCCGCCCTGCTCTATGTTGGCGCGCAAATGTTGCGCAGCGCACGTGAAATCGATTGGGACGACATGACCGAAGCCGCACCGGCATTCCTGACCATCGTCTTCATGCCGTTTACCTACTCGATTGCCGACGGTATTGCGTTCGGCTTTATCAGCTACGCACTCATCAAACTCTTGTGCAACCGCACCCAAGACGTACCGCCTATGGTATGGATTGTCGCCGTGTTGTGGGCACTGAAATTCTGGTTCTTGGGTTAAACCGCTCAAAAGAACAGGCCGTCTGAAAACTTTTCAGACGGCCTGTTTTATTTTACCCAGCGTTTAAAGCTGTCGGTAAAAGATTATTTTTTCACTTTTTTAGCAGCTGGTTTAGCGGCAGCTTTCGCGCCTTTGTCCAATGCGCAGAAACGGGTAGCGATTTGGTCAACCACTTCTTGTTTGCCATTTACTTCGGTAGTACCGCGGATAGTCAGCATGTTGCCATCAACTTTGTCCACGTTGGCTGCAGTGGCTGCTTCAGCAATCCAAGCAACATTGCCGCCCCAGAATGCGTTTACATCTTTGCTGCTGTCAGTAATACGGAACAGGTTTTCAGTTACTTGGCCTTTGTATTTTACTTGGGCAGCAACAACTTCGTTGCCTTTGAAGCCATACATTACGCTCAGAGGCTCTTTGCCGTCTTTACCGCATTTGTAGTGAACTTCTTTAGTACCGTCGATAGAGTCTACTTTCAAAGTATTAGGTACTGGAGCTTGAGCTTGTTGAGCCTGAGCTTGTTGTTGCGCAGTAGGCGCAGCTTTAGCTTCAGGTTTGGCTTTAGAACCGCTGCTACATGCAGTTAGGGCAACAGCCGCCAAAACGGCAGGAACGATTAATTTAACATTCATATTCATAATTGACTCCCAAATGGTTTCAATAAAAAACCGGCAAACGCCGGCTGACATTTACACATTAACAGAGATATTCCGTCTTGTCTTTATCTCAGACGGCATTTTTTAAGAAAAGTTCAAATAAATATTTTTATTTTCTAAAATCAATAAATTATAAATATGAAATCATGTAAATTCAGGTTTAGGAACTCTTAAGATGAATACTGTTGCCAATAAATTGGGTTTCGACAATGGTAAAATGAGATTGAAAAGCGCATATAGACGACAAAAAGTCTGGGCGATTTATTTTACACACTTCTGCCTCTTGAGTTGCTAAGCGTTTCAGACGGCCTTAGAACACAAACAGTAAATGCAATAAAAAAGCGCAATCTAAAATAGATTGCGCTTTTTTGAAAACTGGCACGCCCACGGGGAATCGAACCCCGGTTACCGCCGTGAAAGGGCGATGTCCTAACCGCTAGACGATGGGCGCGGATAAATCTTGTGGCGCACCCGGAGCGATTCGAACGCCCGACCCTCTGGTTCGTAGCCAGATACTCTATCCAACTGAGCTACGGGTGCATCCTCATCACTTCGCAAGTGCGTTGTGAATCAAGAAGATCGAATAATATAGGCTTTACCAAAACCTGTCTACTTTTTTCACGGATATTTTTTATATTTTTACTTAACTGATTGAAATTAAAAAATATAAAATTAACGCAAAATCCCTACTCCTGATAAATCCTGTGCCATTTTGGCGGCGGAGTTATCGGTCATGCCGCCGACAAAATCCAAAATTTTCATATAGGCCTGATACAGACTGTCTTCAGGAAGAATCGGATTGTGCTTTTTCAATAATTCCAACGCCAAAGACTGACGCGTTGCCAACTGTTTTTCTGCAATCAGGGCATAGGCGGCAGGGACGAGCAAATCCAAGATGGAGCCTAAACATGGGAACGTGGCGATCTCGGTCAAGAGTTTGGTGTGATGGCGGAAAATCCGTGTTTGCGCCAACTCTTTCGCTTTTGCCAAAGTGTTTTGCACTTGCGGGCTACACAGAGCAAGCAAGTCTTTGCCTTTGAATGTTCCGTCCAACAAGTCAGACTGATGCAGCATAAAGGTTTGCGCAACATCATCAATTGCCTTGCCGATCGCAATGCCGCGCAACATGGCGCAACGCTGACGGCTGGAACTGGCGTGCCACGCGCTTTCGGCAAAGGTCAGCTCGGACAAAATACTTTCTACTTCCGTATCCGTGAGCAAATCCAATTCGACGGCATCTTCCAAGTCCAGCAAGGCATAGCAAATATCGTCGGCGGCCTCCATCAAATAAGACAAAGGATGGCGCGCCCAGCTATCTGCTCCTGCGGAAACCAGCCCCAATTCATCGGCAACCTGACGGATAAACGGCAACTCGGTTTGATAAATATTGAATTTTTTTCTGCCGTTCGGATGTTGCGTTGTCCACGGATACTTCAGCAATGCGCCGATGGCTGCCGCAGTCAGGCGCATTCCGCCCGCCTCCGGATACATTTCAAGGCTGGCGACGATACGCAGGCTATGCGCATTGCCTTCATAGGTTTGAATATCGTTGCGTTCCGCTTCGTTCAATGTGTTCAGATAAATTTGATGTTCAGGCCGTCTGAACCAATCACGCAAAGCATCTTCGCCGGTATGGCCAAACGGCGGATTGCCCAAATCATGCGCCAAACAGGCAACCTGCACCACGGCACCAATATCGCTGGGCGTGTTGCCCTGCGGCAGAAAACCGCCGTTGTGCAACATCACGCCCACGCGGTTGCCCAAGCTCCTGCCCACGCTGGCAACTTCAACGCTGTGCGTCAGGCGGTTGTGCGTCAAATCGTGTTGCGCCAACGGATGCACCTGCGTTTTACGGCCAAGGCGGCGGAAGGCTCCGGAAAAAACAACCCGGTCGTAGTCAATGTGAAAATCCGTACGCAAAGCATCGGCACCTTCCTGAGTCGAAGGGGTAACGGTCGGCACAATTTCGCCGTTTTTGGTACGGAAGCGTTGGGTCGACAATAAGTTTTGCCAATTCATTCGGATGGTCATAAAGATTCCTCAAGCAAAGTAAAGGCCGTCTGAAACATATTCAGACGGCCTTATGCTTATTTACCGCGCATCAATTCAAAGAAATCGTCATTGTTTTTGGAGTCTTTGAGTTTGCCCACCAAAAACTCGGTTGCTTCGATTTCGTCCATAGGATGCAGGAATTTGCGCAAGAGCCACATGCGTTGCAACTGATCGTTCGGCACCAGCAATTCTTCACGGCGCGTACCGGATTTATTGATACTGATGGCCGGGAACAGGCGTTTTTCTGCCATGCGGCGGTCAAGGTGCAATTCCATATTGCCCGTGCCTTTGAACTCTTCGTAAATCACATCGTCCATGCGGCTGCCGGTTTCAACAAGCGCTGTCGCAATAATGGTAAGCGAACCGCCCTCTTCCACATTACGCGCTGCGCCGAAGAAGCGTTTCGGACGGTGCAAAGCGTTGGCATCGACACCGCCGGTCAGAATTTTGCCCGAAGTCGGCACGACGGTATTGTAGGCGCGCGCCAAACGGGTAATCGAATCCAGCAGGATGACCACGTCTTTCTTGTGTTCGACCATGCGTTTGGCTTTTTCAATCACCATCTCGGCTACTTGTACATGGCGTTGCGCAGGTTCGTCAAACGTAGAGGAAACCACTTCACCGCGTACAGAACGGCTCATTTCGGTCACTTCTTCCGGACGCTCGTCAATCAACAGGACAATCAGCTCGACATCGGGATAATTGGCGGTAATAGCGTGGGCAATGTTTTGCAACATCACGGTTTTACCGGTTTTAGGCGGCGCCACCAACAATGCACGTTGGCCTTTACCGATTGGGGAAACCAAGTCGATGGCACGGCCGGTCAGATTCTCTTCGGCTTTGATGTCGCGCTCGAGCTTGAATTGTTCGGTTGGGAATAAAGGTGTGAGGTTTTCGAAGAGGATTTTGTGTTTGCAGACTTCGGGCTGATCACCGTTGATGGTATCGAGGCGGACAAGCGCGAAATACCGCTCGTTGTCTTTAGGTACGCGCACGCTGCCTTCGATGGTGTCGCCGGTGTGCAGATTGAAGCGGCGGATTTGCGTGGGCGAAACATAAATATCGTCAGGGCCGGCAAGGTAAGAAGTATCTGCGCTGCGCAAGAAACCGAAGCCGTCGGGCAGGATTTCGAGCGTACCGGAACAGGTAAAGCTGACATTTTGCTTCATCATCTGGCGGACGATGGCAAAAACAAGGTCTTGTTTGCGGAAACGGTTGGCGTTTTCAATGCCATGTTCTTCTGCCATTTCCAAGAGTTTGGAAATGTGGAGGGTTTGGAGTTCTGAAACGTGCATAGTATTGATATATTTTGAATGGTATCAGAGAGATGGCACAAAGGCCGTCTGAAAGTATGAAATCATGCCGCAGGATACGGTAGATTTTTGAGAAAGTTGAATTTTAGGCAGTTGGAGGCAGGGTGTCAAATTTTTAAATTGAACACTGAGCCGAGACCATAATCTTACCCTGCAATAAGATTATGGCCGGCAACAGCTTGGCAATCGCAACCCTATCGCCAAAAATCCGAGTATTTACCCAACTTCAGACAGCCCTCTGTCCGTACCGCATCAGCGTCATGCCGCCGACCGCCGCCGCGCAACCCGCAACCAGCGAAATATGCAGCGGTTCGCCCAAAAACCACGCCGAAGACAGCACACCGAAAATCGGCACAAGCGTAATATACGCTGCCGCGCTGCCTGCACCCAAAGTCTTCACGCCTTCAAAATACCACGCATAGGCCAATACCGTCGCACCGATGACCAGCCACGCCAAGGCTGTCCAACCTCGCCCATCCATTGCCGCTATCGCCTCAAACGGCATTCCGTCCATCCACAACGCCACCACCGACAACATCAGAGCGCCGATGAACGAAGTTGCCATCGTTACCGTCAGCGCGTCTATCCCGCGCAAAACCGCGCGACCAATTAAAGTATAAGCCGCCCAACAAACCACGCAACCGAAAATCAGCCACTCTCCTGCCTTGATGCCGCCCGATAACACTGTCAACGGCTGCCCTTGCGTTACCACCATAATGGCACCGCCGACCGCCAGCAGCATACCCGCCAAAATCTTCGCATTTAAACGCTCGCCGAAAAACCAAGTTGCCAACAGCAGCGTCAGCACGGGGTTCACTGCCACGACCACCGCCGCCTTACCTGCCGGCATAGTCTGCAAACCCAGCATAAAAAACACCGCATAGCCGCACACGCCGACGGAAGCAGCCGCCGTCAAACCCAGCCATTGCCGCGCCGACAAAGCTGCCAAAGTTGCAAACCTGCTGCGCGCAAACAACCAGCCCAACAACAAAACCGAAGCCAGTACAAACCGAACCGCCCCGCCCGTCAGCGGCGGCAGCGACTGCCCCAGCATCCGCCCCATCGGCCAAGACGCGCCCCACAGCACCGCCATCCCCAGCAGTTTCAAATGTACAGAATAACGTTCCATCTCATTCCTTTTATCGACAAAGGCCGTCTGAAAATGTTTCAGACGGCCTTTATCCACTTAGGATTTCACAATACGACCATTAGGGTAAATACTGCGGTATACAGCATAGGGGAGTAATAAATAAATTACACAAAGAGGTAAAAAAAATATTAACAGAAAAACAGAAATTATCCATCCATCCAGTACACCAATTAATGCACCGAATAAAAAGAACAAGATAAACATCCCTATAGTAAAAACCAATATTGCCGGAATATTAAGTATAACAGCTTTGAAATTGGCTTTGATAGCATCCCATGCATTCATATCATCTAAAACGATTAAAGCAGGTGTCAATAAGAATAAGATTAGAGCAACAAATGAAATCAATGACATGAACGGAAGAATTGCTACCCCACCCCATCGATCTGTCAGAAAAAACATTGGTAAAATGAGTGACCCTACAATAACACCAAATAGCATTTGTAATAAATACAAAATAAAGAAACTCATTTTCTTATGTTGAAAGACAATAAAAAAATCCTGTGTATTAAAGATATTATGATTACTGGTTCTATGTGCGACAAACATTACCCCTCCGAGCAGACAAATACCCACCCAACCTAACACAATATTTTTTAAATTAGAAAGCACATCAATTTCCAGAAAATCCACAATAGAGGCTACAAGTCCTACAATAATATAAAGAAATAATACACCTATCCATTTCCACGAATGAAGTTTGAAAATACCGAAAGCATCGGTAATCCATTTTATACCAGCAAAAGCAGAAAGGCGTTTAGGTTCATGATACCGAACTTCCTGTGAAGTAAGTATTTGGTTTTCCATAAAATTCCTATTATAAAATCAAAAATTTAAACACAATAAAGGTAGCCAGCGCATACTGACTGCCTTTGGACAATTATTTTGCTTGCCAAGAATCTTTCAACGTCACCGTGCGGTTAAACACCGGCGTGTTTTTGCTGTGTTCTTTGCGGTCGGTTACGAAGTAGCCGATACGCTCGAACTGCCAACGGCTTTCCGCCGGCAAATCTTTTGCGACAGGCTCGGCGTAGGCGGTGATTTCCTTGATGGATTCAGGGTTGAGAAAATCGGTGAACGGCAGGTAGTTGCCGTCTTCGCCGCGCACGGCATCGGGACGCTCGACGGTAAAGAGGCGGTCGTACAGGCGGACTTTGATTTCGGCGGCGTGTTCGGCGGAAACCCAGTGAATCACGCCTTTAACTTTACGGCCTTCGGGATTTTTGCCCAAGGTATCGTGGTCGATGCTGCATTTGAGTTCAACCACATTGCCTGCCTCATCTTTGACTACTTCATCACACTTAATCACATAGCCGTGGCGCAAACGTACTTCGCCGCCAGGAATCAGGCGTTTGAAGCCTTTAGGCGGATTTTCGGCAAAGTCGTCGGCTTCGATGTAGATGGTTTGGGAAATAGGTACTTCGCGATCGCCCATTTCTTCGTGGTTCGGATGGAACGCGGCACGGCGGCTTTGGGTTTTGCCGGTTTCAAAGTTGGTCAGGGTCACTTTGAGCGGATTCAAAACCGCCATCAGGCGTGGCGCAGAGTTTTCCAACTCTTCACGAATCGCGCCTTCCAACACGCTCATATCGACGATGTTTTCAGATTTGGAAATACCGGCGCGTTTGGCAAACAGGCGCAGGCCTTCGGGCGTGTAACCGCGACGGCGCATACCGGAAATGGTCGGCATACGCGGATCATCCCAGCCGGAAACGTGGCCGTCTGAAACCAGTTGGTTCAGCTTGCGTTTGGAGGTGATGGAATATAAAAGCTCCAAACGCGAAAACTCGTATTGGCGCGGACGCGTGGCATGCGGCGCGGGGATGTTGTCCAACACCCAGTCGTACAGCGGGCGGTGTGCTTCAAATTCGAGTGTACACAAGGAATGCGTGATGCCTTCGATGGCATCGGAAATGCAATGCGTGTAGTCGTACATCGGGTAGATGCACCATTTGTCGCCGGTATTGTGGTGATGGGCGCGGCGGATGCGGTAGATGACGGGGTCGCGCATATTGATGTTGCCTGAAGCCATATCGATTTTCAGGCGCAAGGTTTTGCTGCCGTCGGGAAACTCGCCGTTCTTCATGCGCGTGAACAGGTCGAGGTTTTCTTCGATGCTGCGGTCGCGGTAAGGACTGTTTTTGCCCGCTTCGGTCAGCGTGCCGCGGTATTCGCGCATTTCTTCGGGCGTCAAATCATCGACATACGCTTTGCCGTCTTTGATTAAACCGACGGCGTAGTCGTAAAGCTGGTCGAAATAGTTGGAAGCGAAACGCGGCTCGCCCGCCCAATGGAAACCCAACCACTCAACATCTTCTTTGATGGCGTTGACGTATTCGTCGTTTTCTTTTTCAGGATTGGTGTCGTCGAAACGCAGGTTGCACAAACCGTCATAAATATAAGCCAAACCGAAGTTCAAGCAGATGGATTTGGCGTGGCCGATGTGCAAATAGCCGTTCGGCTCGGGCGGGAAACGGGTTTGGATGGCTGTATGTTTACCACTTTTGAGGTCTTCTTCGATAATGGTGCGGATGAAATGGTTGTCCGCAAATTGGTCTTTATTCAACATAATATTTCTTTGATGGGAAAATGATTTTCTGTTTTCAGACGGCCTGAGCATTCAATCAGGCCGTCTGAAAGGAATGGAATGATGGCTCAATTGTACCTGACTTGGCTACTTTGATACAGGGTCGGCAACCTGCCACGCCACTCCGCGTTCGTTTAGGGTTTTCTGCATGGCGGCGGATGGTGTGCGGTCGGTAAACAGCTTATCGAATGCGCCAATATCGCCCAGTCTGACCAAGGCATTGCTGTTAAACTTGCTGTGGTCTACGCCAAGATAGCGCACGCGGGCATTGTTCACCATTGCCTGCATGACGCTGACTTCCTTGTAATCGTCATCCAAAAGCGAGCCGTCGTTTTCTATGCCGTGGGTACTCATGATGGCATAGTCGACTTTGAATTGGTTGATGAAATCGACGGTCGCCACGCCGGTAATACCGCCGTCCAAGGGGCGGACCACGCCGGAAGCGATGATGACCGTGTAGTCGGTACGCGCCGCAGTGATGGAGGCGGCGTAGATATTGTTGGTGATAATCCGCAGGTTTTTACGCTGTCTGACCAACTCGGCGGCGACGGCTTCCATGGTGGTGCCGATGCTGATAAAGAGCGAGGCATTATCGGGAATGGTGGAAGCAATCAATCGGGCAATGGCGTTTTTTTCCTGCTGCTGATGGTTGCGCCGCTCCTGCCCTGCCGTTACGACTGAAACGTCGCCCAAAGATGCGCCGCCGTGATAGCGTTTGAGCTGTCCGGTCTCGCTTAACTCCTGCACATCGCGGCGTATGGTTTGCGGCGTAACATCCAAATTCGCCGCCAATTCTTCCACCGTCATAAAGTTATGTTCGCGGACAAGGCTGAGGATATGTTCGTGTCTTTGGATTTTTGGTTTCATGGCGTTTCGCTTTGTAGGGATAAACCAATGGCCGTCTGAATATTTCAGACGGCCTTGTTATTGTCAAACCGATTACATCTCGAGTTTTTGTTCCAAGCGTTCCATACACGCGCCTAAGTGGCGGCGCATGACTTTGGTCACACGGTTGCGCTTGCCTGCCAGCAATAAATCGAGGATTTCTCGGTGTTCATGGTGCGAATTGGAATCGATGTTGCGCTTTTCTTTGCGAAGCGGATCGGAAACAGCCACAATCAATGAAGAACGCGCGCACAAGGTATTCATGATTTCAAACAGGACATCGTTGTCCAGCAGCCGCGCCAATTCGACATGGAAGGCATTGGACAGGCGGTTCCAACCCACGCGGTCGCCGCTTTCGGAGGCTGCGCCCTCTTGCTCAATCATGGCATAAAGCGGTTGCAGACGCGTTTCCAAATCAGGCATATCGATGAGGACGCTCAGAATCATGCTTTCCATTTCGATACGCGTGTTGAACACGTCTTTCATTTCTTTCAAGTCCGGCACATGGACAAATGCGCCGCGGTTGGGCTGCAAATCGACGATTTTATCGTGCGCCAAAAGCGACAATGCGCCACGCACGGTATTGCGCGAACAAACCATTTGTCGGCAAAGCTCGGACTCGGTCAGTTTTTTGCCCGGCAGCAGCAGATGGTCGGTAATGCCGTCCAAAATCAATGCGTACACGCGGAAGAGTTCCGAATCGTGACGCTCTTCCAAAATAAGCGATGAAGTTGCAGGCGCAACGTTGGTATTATTTTCGTAATCCATAATGTTTCCCCAGTATCCGTATTAAGGCGCAAGCGTTTACAAACCTGCATCTTTCGGGGTTGTTTAAAATATAATTAAAAATTGTTGACAATGTTAAACGAAACTTGCACAATGAGATCAACAAGCCAAGTTATAAAGGCTGATAGAGAGAGAGAAAAAGGAATAAAAAGCAAGCAGATATATTCATGTTAATGCGTGAATATATCTGCTTTTTTGTGTGCAGCCGTCTCACGCTCCGGCTTTTTCCTTGAAAACCGCCTTATTCTGTTTCGACAATCTCGAAGCTGTGGCTCATTTTTGCCGCTTTGCCCAGCATAATCGATGCGGAGCAATATTTTTCGGCAGACATCTGTACGGCGCGTTCAATCGCACTTTCTTGCAAATCCCGACCATACACTTTGAAATGGATATGGATTTCGGTAAACACGCGCGGCGCGGTGTCGGCGCGTTTGGCAGTCACTTCGGCACGGCAGTCGGTGATTTTTTGGCGTTGTTTCTCGGCAATCATCACGACATCGATGCTGGAACAGCCTGCTACACCCAACAACAGCATTTCCATCGGGCTGGGGCCGCGTTTGACTTCGCCTTCAGCCGCCGCACCTTCCATCACAACGCTGTGTCCGTTTGCCGTTGTACCGACGAAGCACATTCCGTCTATCCATTTTGAAGTAACTTGCATGGTGTCTTTTTTATCCGTAAAAGCATTAATCCAATATTGTAAACAATTTCAAGTGATAAACCTAGTCAGGCCGTCTGAAAAATACAATCAATTACAATCGGCCTAAACGCATTATTCGTCCCGATACGCCCAATGATTGACCGGCCCATGCCCTGCCCCGATGCCCAAAGGATGGGAAATGGCGGCGGCAATATAGTTTTTTGCCGTTTGAACCGCCTCGGGCACGCTAAACCCTTTTGCCAACTCGGCAGTGATGCAGGCAGAAAACGTGCAGCCCGTGCCATGCGTATGCGGCGTTGGGAAACGTTTGCTGTTCAGCTCGATGGTCTCGTATGGCGTAAACAGCCAGTCGGTGCAATATTCGCTTTGGCTGTCGGCAAGATGTCCGCCCTTAATTACTACATTTTTCACACCCCAATCCTGAAGAATTTTGGCGGCGCGTTCCGCATCTTGGCGGTTTTCAATATTAATACCCGTCAATGCCTGCGCTTCGGGCAGATTGGGGGTCAATACGTCCGTATGCGGTAGCAGCAGGCGTTTCATGGCTTCGACGGCTGAATTTTCCAACAACGGTGCGCCGCCTTTGGCAATCATGACCGGATCCAACACGCGTTTGCCGAAATCGCATTCGGCAGTTTGTTCCGCCACGCATTCGATGATTTCCGCCGTACCCAGCATGCCGATTTTATAGGCGCGGATTTGGAAATCCTCCTGAATCGCGGCAATTTGTGCGGCAATCATGTCGGTCGGTATCGGATGCACTGCCGATACGCCCAAAGTATTTTGTGCGGTAACCGCTGTCAGTACGCTGGTGCCGAACACGCCGCGCATCTGAAATGTCTTCAAATCCGCCTGTATGCCCGCGCCGCCTCCGGAATCGGAGCCGGCAATCGTCAGCGTTTGAATAAAAAGTTCGTCCATCATATCCTCCTGTTTTTCAGACGGCCTTGTGTTTATCGTTGTTGAGAGCAGTTTGGTTTTATCCGCAAACAAAGGCATTCGCCGTCTATCTTTCCGAATGCCTTATTTGTTGTTTTACCCAAAACAAACGTACGTTCTCGGGCGAAATATCTTAACAAACAAAAGGCCATCTGAAAACTATTTTCATTTTCAGACGGCCTGTTCAATTTTAAACCTATTCAGGCTTATTCTTCGTATGCGTCAATCGGCAAGCAGGAGCAAACCAGATTGCGGTCGCCATACACTTCATCTACCCGTTTGACGCTCGGCCAGAATTTGTGTTCGCGGACAAACGGCAATGGGAAGACGGCTTCTTCGCGGGAGTACGGATGCGCCCATTCACCGGTTACATCTGCTGCGGTATGCGGAGCATTCACCAGCGGATTGTCCTCTTTCGACCATTCGCCACGCTCGACTTTCAGCACTTCCTGTTTAATTTGTTTCAGGGCGGCGATGAAGCGGTCGAGTTCGGCTTTGCTCTCGCTTTCGGTCGGCTCAATCATCAGCGTACCGGCAACAGGGAAGGAAACCGTCGGCGCATGGAAGCCGTAGTCCATCAGGCGTTTGGCGATGTCGGTTTCAGTGATGCCGCTTTCGGCTTTAAGCGGACGTAAATCGACGATACATTCGTGCGCGACGCGGCCGTTTTTGCCTGTATACAGGATCGGATAGTCTTCGCTCAGACGCTTGGCAACGTAGTTGGCGTTGAGCAATGCCCAGCGTGTCGCCTGTTCCATGCCTTGTTTGCCCATCATGGTCAGGTACATCCAAGTAATCGGCAGGATGGACGCAGAACCGAAGGCCGCAGCAGCAACGGCGGTTTGGTCGGCACTGGCGCTGCGGGTGTCGGTCAAGGCGTGTCCCGGTGCAAACGGGGCAAGGTGGGCTTTCAAACCGATAGGACCAACGCCCGGGCCGCCGCCGCCGTGGGGGATACAGAAGGTTTTGTGCAGGTTCATGTGCAACACGTCCGCGCCGACTTCGGCAGGCTGCATGATGCCGATTTGGGCGTTGAGGTTGGCACCGTCCATGTAAACCTGTCCGCCGTTTTCATGGATGATGCGGCAGATGTCGCGGATGCCTTCTTCGTACACGCCGTGGGTGGACGGGTAGGTAATCATGATGGCGGACAAAGCGTCGCGGTATTGCTCGGCTTTGGCTTTCAAATCGTCGATGTTGACGTTGCCGTGTTCGTCGGTATCGACAACGACGACTTTCAAACCCAGCATAGCGGCAGTCGCAGGGTTGGTGCCGTGGGCGGATTTGGGAATCAGGCAGATGTTGCGGTGTCCCTCGCCGTTGGCTTCTTGATAGCGGCGGATGGAGAGCATGCCGCTGTATTCGCCCTGCGCGCCGGAGTTGGGCTGGAAGGAAATCGCGTCAAAGCCGGTGATGGCTTTCAGGCTGTTTTCCATATCAGCAAGCAATTCGCGGTAGCCGGCGGTTTGCGCTTCAGGAGCGTAAGGGTGGATGTCGGTGAACTCTGCCCAAGTAATCGGCAACATTTCCGCAGTCGCATTGAGCTTCATGGTACAGCTGCCCAATGAAATCATGCTGCGGTTCATCGCCAAGTCGCGGTCTTCGAGTTTTTTCAGGTAGCGCAACATTTCGTGTTCGGTATGGTAACTGTTGAACACAGGATGTTGCAGAATGTCGTCTTGACGCAGCAATTCTGCATTCAGACGGCCTTTGACGTCATCGGCAAATGCGAACGTATCCTTGCCGGTAAACGCGCGGTACAAATCAACCAAATCTTCGTATGCCGATGTTTCATGGAATGCAGCCGCAACTTGAGTATCGTTGACGCGGCGCAGGTTGTAACCCGACGCCAAAGCAGCGGCAAACACTTGGTCTGCTTTCTCTTTGCTGCCGAAATCGACGGTAACGGTATCGAAGAAGACTTTGTGAACCACATTCAGGCCGTCTGAAACCAGCGCATCGGCAAAGGCAGAAGCCAACGCATGGATACGGTTGGCAATGCGTTTCACGCCTTCAGGACCGTGGTAAACGGCATACATACCGGCCAAGTTCGCCAGCAATGCCTGTGCGGTACAAATATTGGATGTCGCTTTTTCGCGGCGGATGTGTTGCTCGCGTGTGGACAAGGCCATGCGCAAGGCAGGTTTGCCCGATGCGTCTTTGGATACACCGATGATACGGCCCGGGGCAGAACGTTTGAACTCGTCTTTAAATGCGAAATAAGCGGCGTGCGGACCACCGAAGCCCATCGGTACGCCGAAGCGCTGGGTGTTGCCCAAAGCAATATCTGCGCCCAATTCAGCCGGAGACTTCAGCAAAACCAAGCTCATGATGTCGGCGGCAACGGCAACGATTGTGCCTTTTGCTTTCAGACGGCCGATAACATCCTGCAAGTCTTGCACATCGCCGTCTTTGCCGACGTATTGGAATAGCGCGCCGAAGTATTCGCCCTCGTCGGCTTGGGCAAAATCGCCGACCACCAGTTCAAAGCCGAAATATTTGGCGCGGGTTTTCATCACGTCCAAAGTTTGCGGATACACGCGCGCATCCACAAAGAAACGCTCGGATTTCACTTTGCCCACGCGGTGCGCCATCGCCATCGCTTCGGCGGCGGCAGTCGCCTCGTCCAGCAAAGACGCGCCTGCCACAGGGAAACCAGTCAAATCGATACACACTTGTTGGAAGTTCAACAAAGCTTCCAAACGACCTTGGGCAATTTCCGCCTGATACGGGGTGTAGGCAGTGTACCAACCCGGATTTTCCAATACGTTGCGCAAAATCACGTTCGGCACGCGGGTCGGGTAATAGCCCAAACCGATATAAGACTTATTGATCACGTTTTTAGACGCGATGCCTTTCAATTTCGCCAACGCGTCCGCCTCGGTCAGGGCTTCTGGCAAATCGAGTTCGGACGGCATACGGATGCTTTGCGGCACGGTATTGCCGACAAAATCATCCATGCTCTTCTCGCCGAGCGCTTCCAAAAGCGCAGCCTCGTCGCCAAAGCTCAAATGGCGCGCGGCAAATTCGTTCGGGTTGAACAATTCAGATAGTTTCATTTCTACTCCTTCGGTGTTATCGATATCAACACTGTTTTTTCTTGCAGATGTTGTTTCAGACGGCCTCCGCCCACTTTGGACGACATGCCAATATTTCCCTATAAACCGGACAGGTTTCCACATGCGCGCCGGGCAGGTAGCCGGTACTCATCAGAAATTCGCCGACGATTTCGCCGCCGACAAATTTGAAATGTTTTTTAAACAGCTTCACCCATTCAGCCTTGTCGAGCGGATGGTTCGCATCCAACCAGTTTTTGAATGAGCCGTATTCTTGCTGTATTTGTTTGATTTGGCGCGCGTTATAAATGGCTGCGTTGATTTTCAGGCGGTTGCGGACGATGCCTGCATCGGCAAGCAGCCGCTCAATATCGGCTTCGTCAAATGCGGCAACCGTATCGATGTCAAAACCTTTAAATGCCGTCTGAAATGCCTGCTGCTTCTTCAGCATCAGCGTCCAGCTCAATCCTGCCTGATTGATTTCCAATACCAGCCGCTCAAACAATTCATTGTCGTCCTCAATCGGAAAACCGTATTGCGTGTCGTGATAATGTTGGTTGGGATTGTCCGTATCGTCAGGAAGCGTGGCGACAAATTCGCAGTAATTCATGTTTGCTAAGGAAAAATTGAAACAAAGGCCGTCTGAAAGCATTTTTCAGACGACCTGAGACCTGCAATATCAAACAGGCGCAAAACCTGTTTGGATGTTTGCAAAAATCAAGCTACTTCGCCTGCGTATTGTTCGGCAGTCAGCAGACCGTCGTAATCGGCAGGGTTGGCAGGTTTGATTTTGAAGAACCAGCCTGCGCCGTAAGGGTCGCTGTTGGCAGTTTCCGGAGCGCTTGGCAAATCCTCGTTGACGGCAACGATTTCGCCTGCAATCGGAGCGTATACGTCAGATGCGGCTTTTACAGACTCAACCACACCTGCTTGCTCTTCGGCAGCCAGGCTTGCACCGACTTCTGGCAGCTCGACAAACACGATGTCGCCCAACAGCTCTTGCGCGTGGTGGGTAATGCCAACGGTGATGGTACCGTCTTCTTCAAGGCGCAGCCATTCGTGGCTGGCAACGTATTTCAGTTCTGCTGGGATGTTGCTCATGGTTTGATACTCCATTGATAGGGGGTTATTTTCAGACGGCATCTGCACAGCTTAGCGTGCGCAGATACCTCGTGCGATTAATTCTTCCAAACGTCCGTAATGGACGGCAATCATATTGTTTTTATCTTGTTCCAATTTTTGCTTTTGGGAGGAAAGAAGTTTAGGGGATGCAGAATAATCCAAATATGCTTCGTTTATCTTGCGCTTGTTACTTGCCATTACGCCGCTTGCGCGGAATACAACGATTCCTTGTTTGGATCTCATATTGTCTGCAACGGCAACCTTCAGACCTTTGCTGCGGTAATCTGCACAAATGCCTGTAACAGCCGATACTTTATCCACTTCAACTGTGCCCGCATAACGGCTGAACGCATACAGGGTAAATGATTTCGCTTGCAACAATGATTTCAGGTCGGAAGCACGGCTTCTACCCTTATTATCTTGCACGGCAATACTCAAATCATCATTCATGCGGATAATATCAAGAGCATATTCCCCGTCTATCGTCACCTCGCCGGCAATCTTTCCATTGCCGCCAACGGTTTTCATAAATATTGCAGTACGGGATTTTCCTTCTGTATCGAAAAACATCAATCCGCGCTCGCCGGCAGACGAAGCGCAAGCCGATAACATCAATAACAACAATAAACTGCCAAAGGTTGCTTTCATAGGAAATAACAATTCCTTAAAACCTGCTTTCAGACGGCCCTTAACAAAAAAGGCCGTCTGAATCGATATTAATCAAACTGTTTTTGACCGTTGCGCACAAACGGCAGCTTCAATACGCGCACATCGACTTCCTTGCCGCGAATCAGAACTTTGGCGGTATTGCCGTCAAAATCTTTCGGTACGCGGGCGATGGCGATGGATTGTTTCAGGCTGGGCGAGAATACGCCGCTGGTGGTTTCGCCTTTGCCTTTGTCGGTCAACACTTCCATATGCGCGCGCAGGATGCCGCCTTTGTCGAGCAGCAAACCGACTTGTTTGACGGCAACGCCTTTTTCTTTCAATGCCAGCAAGGCGGCTTTGCCGACGAAATCGCGGTTTTCGTCTTTCAAATCAACCGTCCAGCCCATGCCTGCTTCGAGCGGGCTGGTATTGTCGTCCATATCGTTGCCGTAGAGGTTCATACCGGCTTCCATGCGCAGGGTGTCGCGTGCGCCGAGACCGCAAGGCTGTACGCCTGCTTCTTGCAGGGCTTTGAAGAATGCGACGGCTTCGGTGCCGGGCAGGATGACTTCGACGCCGTCTTCGCCGGTATAGCCTGTACGGGCGACAAACCAGTCATTGCCCAAGTCTGCACCTTGGAACGGTTTGAGGCCGTGAATCACGTCCGCCCATTCAGGTTTGACGGTCAGGAGTTTTTCGATGGCTTTCGGGCCTTGTACGGCAAGCATGCCGAGGTCGTAGCGCGGATTGAAGGCAACGCCGAATTCTTGTCCGACTTTATGGAACTGGGCGGTGTCTTTTTCGCGGGTCGCGCCGTTGGACACGATGCGGTATTGGGTTTCGGCTTCATTGGTGCGGTAAACGATCAAATCGTCAATCACGCCGCCGTTGTCGTTGAGCAAAGCGGAATAAAGGGCTTTGCCGACAAAAGCGAGTTTGGCGACATCGTTGGCAATCAATTTGCGGAAAAAGGCTTTGGCATTTACGCCTGCTACGTCGGTAACGAGCATATGGGATACGTCAAACATACCGGCATCGGTACGCACGGCTTCGTGTTCGGCGATTTGTGAACCATAATGGATGGGCAGCTCCCAGCCGGCAAAATCTACCAGCTTCGCGCCTGCATCTTGATGGGCTTGATGAAATGGGGTGGTTTTCAGAGCAGTCATTCTCAAGTTTCTCCGGATTTTTTGTTCAGATGCCGCCCGCGCACCTGTGCGCGGATGACCCTATCTGTCCTTGAACCTGAGATTTTCGGCCGTATCCGCATGATGGCAAACCAGTCTGCTCACTGCTTTGCGCGGTTGTCTGAATGGTGGTTCAGACGGCCTTCTCCCCTTCGGTGGACGTTATTCTAACGCCGCTCTCCAGATTGTTTGTTTCAATGTGCAGTCCCTGATACCTGAGCGATTTAAGGGTGTCTGCGCCTTCGGTGGTTACATTGTAGTTGGTTGTAACACTCTCCTGCACATTTCCCGATTATGTCTTGAATCGGCAGTTTGGGCAAGTAGCCGACGAATATTTATGATGTGAATATCCGTCTTTTTATTGGGGCGGCAAAACTTGAGCCTTTATAAAATTGTTAGCTATGCGGCAAATGTTTTTGCAAAAGTCTCAGGCCGTCTGAAGCCCTTACCCGTTTTTCCTATATAATTCTGTTTTTTCGATTTATCCGCGCCCATCATGAACCGTCTCAAACGCATCAAAACCATCCTCTGCACGCTCTACCGCTACCGCCTTGCCGAGCTGATTGCCTCGCTGGTCCGTCCGGGTTGGGCGCGGACTTTCCTCAATATGCTGCCGCAGTCGTCCAAGTTCAAACACGAAATGCCTGCCGTGCGCCTGCGTTTGGCGTTGGAAAGCCTGGGGCCGATTTTCATCAAATTCGGACAGGTATTATCGACGCGTCCCGATTTGATTCCGCATGATTACGCGATCGAACTGGCAAGGCTGCAGGATAAAGTACCGCCGTTTGACGCGCAGCTTTCGCGCTCGCAAATCGAAAAATCGCTGGGCCAATCCATCGACACTTTATACGCAGAATTTGAAACTGAGCCTGTTGCCAGCGCGTCCATCGCCCAGGTACACAAAGCCCGCCTGCATTCGGGCGAACAGGTTGCAGTGAAAGTCTTGCGTCCCAACCTTTTGCCCGTTATCGAACAGGATTTGTCGCTGATGCGCTTTGGTGCAGGCTGGGTAGAGCGTTTGTTTTCAGACGGCAAGCGTTTGAAGCCGCGCGAAGTGGTGGCCGAATTTGACAAATACCTGCACGACGAATTGGACTTGATGCGCGAAGCCGCCAATGCCAGCCAGCTCGGACGCAATTTCCAAAACAGCAATATGCTGATTGTGCCGAAGGTGTTTTACGACTACTGCACCAGCGACGTGCTGACCATCGAATGGATGGACGGCACGCCGGTATCCGATATTGCCAAACTCAAAGCCGACGGCATTGATTTGCACAAACTTGCCGATTACGGCGTGGAAATCTTCTTCACGCAAGTCTTCCGCGACGGTTTTTTCCATGCGGATATGCACCCCGGCAATATTCTGGTCGCCGCCGACAACCGCTACATCGCCCTCGATTTCGGCATCGTCGGCACGCTGACCGATTACGACAAGCGCTATCTTGCCATCAACTTCCTTGCCTTCTTCAACCGCGATTACCACCGCGTCGCCACCGCCCACATCGAATCGGGCTGGGTACCCGCCGACACGCGTGCGGAAGAATTGGAAGCCGCCGTCCGCGCCGTGTGCGAACCGGTGTTCAACAAACCGATTTCGCAAATTTCCTTCGGCTTGGTGCTGATGCGCCTATTTGAAGTCAGCCGCCGCTTCAACGTCGAAATCCAGCCGCAGCTTGTGTTGCTGCAAAAAACGCTGCTCAACATCGAAGGTTTGGGCCGCCAACTTGATCCCGATTTGGATTTGTGGAAAACCGCCAAACCGTTTTTGGTGCGCTGGATGAACGAACAGGTCGGCCCCAAAGCCCTTTGGCGCAACCTCAAAAACGAAGCCCCCGACTGGGCGCAAATCATCCCTTCCCTGCCGCGCAAAATCAATGCGTTGGTTGACGAAAACCGCCAGCAAGAAATGCGCGATGCCTATGTGCATTTGGTCAAAGTACAGCAACGCCAAAGCCTGTGGCTGGCTGTGATTGCGGTTGTTTTATTGCTGATTTTGCTGTTTAAGTAAACTGAAATACAGCTTTAAACGACATATAAAAGGCCGTCTGAAATCTGATTTTCAGACGGCCTTTTATATGCCTATCTATTCTTTTTTCTCATGCGGAACATGTCCGCTTTCGGCTTCGATATGCCGTCTGAAGCGCAAACCTGCGGCATGGTAAAACGGATGCGGCGAGAATTGGCGCGAGACTTGCGAAGCGAAGATGCACGTCAGCAGCATCCAAAACAGCAAATTCTGTCCGCCCGTCATTTCCATTACCACTACGGCGGCGGTCAACGGCGATTGGGTCGCGGCGGCAAGGAATGCGGCCATGCAGAGCAAAACCGCGACATTGGACGCGTCGCCCAGTTGCGCAAAAGAAGCCATGTGTTCGCCTATCATCGCGCCGATGGTTAACGACGGCGTGAAGATGCCGCCGGGAATGCCTGCCCAGTAGCTGAACACGGTTGCCGCCCATTTTGCGGCGGCCAAGCCGATTGGTGCCTCATACGCGCCTTTGAGTGCGGCGGCGGCTTCGTGATAGCCCGTGCCATAGGTTTTGCCTTGATAAAACGTACCGAGCAGCGCCAGCAAAATGCCCATTACAAAGGCAACCACCAACAAATGACGGCGGATGAAACTGCGCCAGCGCACCGGTGCGAATGCCGCTGCGCCGCGATACAAAAAGCTGCCGAACAATCCGCCTGCCACGCCGCAGACGATGCCCGACACTGCGGCCCACATCAGCATATTTGGCAGCTCGTGTCCTTGAAACCCTGAAAAATACGGGTTGTTGCCCTGTATCGCCACTTGAATGAAACCGGCCGCCAACACGCCCATCAAGATTTGGCGTTCCCAACGCAAAATCACGCCGCGTCCCAATTCTTCGATGGCAAACACCACGCCGGCCAAAGGCGCGTTAAACGCCGCCGCCAAACCGCCGGCCGCGCCTGCGGCAATCAAATCGTTTTCCTGCATACCCCTAAACGCCAGCCCGTGCTTTTTACACCACGCGCCCCAAGCGTTCATGACCGCCGCACCCACTTGTACAGACGGCCCTTCCCTACCGATCGACGCCCCCAAAATCATGCCCAAAAACGTCAGCGGAATCTTAAAAAAGGTTTCGCCCAGACGAATCAGACGGGTTTTCTGCGCGCCATACGGCAAAGACAACGAAGCGATGACCTGCGGAATACCGCTGCCGGAAGTGTACGGCGCAAATTTGCGCGTAAACCACGCCAAAAGCGGCAAGCCCAGCGGCAAGGCCACCCACGCAAACCACGGATATTTGCCCGCCAGCAAAGCATTCCATTCCAAAGCCAAATCCGCCAGACGCGCAAACAGCAAAGCCGTCAGGGCAACCAGCGCCGAGCCTACCAGCAAAAACAGAAAAGCCATGCTTTTTTTCGACAGGCGTTTGGTTTGGCGGATTTTGTGGGCGAGGCGCGCCGCCCAAGTCTGTGGAAATTTCATAATAGGCACGCAGTCAATGTGTTCAGACGGCCTTGATGTTTTTCTCAAAGGCCGTCTGAACACAAGGATAAAGGTTTTTAAGAACGGTAATCCGCGTTAATCGACACATACTCGTGCGACAAATCGCAGGTATAAACAACCGCCTCCGTATCGCCGCGTTGCAAATCGATGCGGACGGTGATTTCCGGACGGTTCATCACGGCTTGCCCTGCTTCTTCGGTATAGCTTTCCGCACGGCCGCCGTTTTCGGCCACCAACACGTCATCCAGCCACATTTTCAAAGCATCGACATCCAAGTCTTCAATACCGGCATAGCCGACGGCGGCCAACAGACGGCCCAAGTTCGGGTCAGAGGCAAAGAACGCGGTTTTCACCAAAGGCGAATGGGCAACGGCATAAGCCACTTTGCACGCCTCTTCGCGGGTTTTCGCGTTTTGCACTTCAATCGTGATGAACTTGGTTGCGCCCTCGCCATCACGGACAATCGCCTGCGCCAATTCCAATGCCAGCGAACCGAGCAAGGCTTTAAGCTGGGCATAGCGCGGATCGGCGGTATTGTCGATTTCGCTCTGACCGCAACGGCCTGTCGCCATAATGACGAAGCTGTCGTTGGTGCTGGTATCGCCGTCCACGGTAATCGTATTGAAACTTTCGTCTGCGATTTCTTGCGTCATCAGCTGCAAAATCGGCTGGGACACTTTGGCATCGGTGGCGATAAACGACAACATGGTCGCCATATTAGGATGAATCATACCCGAACCTTTGGCGATGCCGGTGGCGCGGACTGTGTGTTTCTCGCCGACCAAGCCTGTGCGTGAAGCGGCTTTTGGTACAGTATCCGTCGTCATGATGGCACGGGCCGCATCCGACCAGAATGCAGGGCGCACTTGCGGCAAAGCGGCCACGATTTTATCCACAGGCAGCGGCTCCAAAATCACGCCGGTCGAAAACGGCATAATCTGATTGGATTGGCAGCCGACCTGCTCTGCCGCCGCCGCGCACACTTTAATCGCGTCCAGACGGCCTTGTGCGCCTGTACCCGCATTGGCATTACCCGTATTGATGACTAAGGCACACACGCCGTCTTGGTCAAACAGATGCGACTTGGCGATATGCACCGGCGCGGCGCAGAAACGGTTTTGCGTAAACACCGCGCCCACCGTATGTCCGCCGCCCAACACCATCAGCGTCAAATCGTCGCGGTCTTGTTGCTTGATGCCGGCACGACCTGTAAACAGACGGATGCCGTCGATTTCCAACAATTCGTCTGCACGTTTTTCAGTCAAATTTACAGCCATATCATTTTCTCCTGTTTACACTATTTTCAGACGGCCTAAACGCTATACGCCCAATAAGGGAATCAAGATAGGCACCAATACCGCCGTCAATACGCCGTTGAGCGTCAAGCCCAAGCCGGCATATGCGGCCATACGGCGGCCGTATTCCAAAGACGCCGCAATACCCATCGCATGTGAGGCCGTACCCAAAGACATTCCCACTGAAGAAGGCATATACAACGTCCCTTTCAACACTTTATATCCGGCCATCTGTCCAAAAAGCCCGGCAATAATCACCGTTGCCGCCGTAATCGCCGGAATACCGCCGATAGACGCCGTGATTTCGATCGCAATCGGGTTGGTCACGGATTTAGAAGCCAGCGACAGAATCACTTCGCGCGAAGCGCCCAGCCATTTGGCAAAATACACGCCCGTAACAATACCTGTCACGCTGCCCGCCAACTGCGACAGCACCACCGGCAACCACTGGCTGCGGATACGGTCCCAATTTCGATAAAGCGGCACGGCCAGCAATACGACTGCCGGTTTCAACCAAAAATCGATAAACTGCGCTGCGTCGTGATACAGCTCGTAATCGATGGTAAATACCTTCAAATACCCCATCAACACCAGCGTACTGATCAATACCGGATTACACAGCACATTCCCCGTGCGCTTCCGAATCTGCACTGCCAAAGCATATACGGCCAAAGTCAGGAACAGCATGACTGAGGGCATGCGCAACAGCCCGTCTATGTTCATCACATCCACCTCCTGACCCACTCATGCACTTTGCCGGTCACCAACAATACGCAGATCGTACTGCTGATTGTGGCCGTCAAAATCGAAAACCAGTCGTTTGCAATCACGTCCAAATAGCTGATGACGGCCACGCAAGGCGGCACCAAAAACAAAGTCAGGTTTGCCATCAAAATATCTGCCAGTTCTCCCACCCAAGACAATTTGACCCAGCCTGCCTGAAGCGCGGCAAACAGCAAAGCCATGCCGACAATACTGCCCGGCAGCTTCAACCCCAAAATCCAAACGGTTGCCTCGCCCAAAGCCAGGCAACCCAATACCACCAATAAAGCACGAATAATATTCATTAAGCCGGTTTCTCCTTATCCTTTTTCAGACGGCCTCAAAAAATTTATTAATCATTGAATCATATCGTGCCACAGGCCGTCTGAAAAGGGAAGAAACGGCTTCCTACAAGTTTAATGAAAGATAAGTATGATTACTCTAACGGATTGACTTAGGCAATGTTGAAACCCTTACCCTGCTTTTTGTCTTTAACGGCCGCTGCAAACCGGGCATTCGGGATTACGTCTCACCCCGTATTGCTGCCATTTTCCGCTCAACGCGTTATAGGTAGAAAGTTTGCCATGCGACGGCGTACCGATACCGATCAACACTTTAAGCGCTTCGGCAGCTTGGGTCGTTCCGATAACGCCGACTAATGGCGAAAAAACGCCGAATAATGCACAAGCGCCGTCGCTGGCTTGTTCGCCGTCAAACAGGCAGGCATAGCAGGGCGTATCGGGAAAATCGGGACGGTACACGGCGATTTGTCCGTCAAAGCCGACGGCCGCGGCGGAAACCAAAGGAGTGCGCGTGGCAACGGCGGCGCGGTTGACCGCCTGGCGTGTGGGATAATTGTCGGAACAATCGAGGATGATGTCGGCGGCGTTTGCCAATTCGACAAGCTTAGCCTCATCGAGAAATTCGGCAATGGCTGTAATGTGTGTTTGGCTGTTGATCTGTTTCAGACGGCCTTGCATGACCAAAGCTTTGTTTTTGCCGATGTCGGCTTCGGTAAACGTGATTTGGCGTTGAAGGTTGGTCTCGTCGATGGTATCGGCATCGGCAATCGTCAGGCGGCCGATACCGGCGGCGGCAAGATACGGCAAGGCCGCCGCACCCAGCCCGCCGCAACCGACAACAAGCACATGGGCGGCCAAGAGTTTTTCTTGGCCTTCGATACCGATTTCATCAAGCAGGATATGGCGGCTGAACCGCAAAAGTTGTTGATCGTTCATCATAACAATAAGGCCGTCTGAAACCCAACGTTCAGACGGCCTGAGTGGTTTAGAAATTAATATTTTCGTAGGCGTTGTCAAACAGGAAAGGACGGCCTTCGCTGCTGGTTTCGGATTCGAGGCGGATGCCGCTGAGCATCATATTGCGGTCAACGTCTTTCATCATGTCGTAAACGCTCAAGAGCGCCAAATTGAGGCCGGTCAGGGCTTCGGTGGCAATGCTGCCGTTGCTGTTCGCTTGGACGGTCAGCGTGGCCTTCAGGCAAGCCAGCTCAACGTTAATATCGAAATCAACCTGCACGCCGATGATACGGCCGGGCAGGTGTAGCGGAATCAGGTTGGCGGTCTGTTTGATGCTCTGAATGGCGGCAACGCGGGCGATGGTCAGGATACTTGCCTTTTCGGTGGCATTCTCTATCAACACCCGTATCGCCTGCTGGCTCATGTTGACGGTGCCGACGGCGACGGCGGTGTGTTGCTCAGGAAAATCGGGCTGGTTGGGAAATTCAATCATGGGTTTCTCGCCTCTGTTTTGATGGGCAATATTTTACGGCATTTTACAGACACCGGCCACGCGGCGGATACAGACGGCCGTTTTCCAGTTTGAAATGTATCGGACGGCAGCATTGGCAGTTTACAAAAATTTGCTATACAATGGATTCAGGACAAACCCAAATTAACATTTAAATAAGAGAAAAATCATGCAACTGCATATCTTAAACAATCCAAAAGATGCCGCTCTGGCGGCGGATGCGGAATTTTTAAAACAGTCTCTTTTCAATCTGCTGCATGAGGAAGCGTCGCCTTTGGTGGTCGAAACCGTTAAGTTATTATCGACTTCAGACGACAGCGCCGCCTTGATTGAAAAGGTGTTGCCGCAATTGGACGAACAACAAACCCACGATTTAACCTTGGCCTGCGGTCTGTTCGCACAGATTTTGAACATCGCCGAAGACGTGCACCACGAACGCCGCCGCCAAATCCACGAAGAGGCCGGACACAACAGTGCCGAAGGCAGCCTGACGGAAACCGTGCGCAAGCTCAAAGCCGGAAAAGTCAACGGCAAAGCGTTGCAACAACAACTGGACAATACAGTCGTTACCGCCGTTTTGACTGCGCACCCGACCGAGGTGCAACGCCAAACCGTCTTGAGCTTCAACCGCCGTATCCGCGCGCTGCTGCCGCAACGCGAACGCTGCACCAACCCCGAAGCGCTGGCTCAGTTGCGCCGCGAAATCGACACAGTCCTTTTGGGCTTGTGGCAGACCAGCGAAACGCGCCGCCACAAACTCAGCGTCAACGACGAGATCAACAACGGTGTATCCATCTTCCCAATGAGCTTCTTTGAAGCCCTGCCCAAACTCTACCGCACAATGGAACGTGATTTTCAGACGGCCTATCCCGGCGTCCGCGTTCCGAATATCCTTAAAATCGGCGGCTGGATCGGCGGCGACCGCGACGGCAACCCGTTCGTTTCTGCCGAAACCTTGCGTTTTGCGTTCAGACGGCATGCCGACGCAGTGTTCCGTTTCTATCGCGGCGAACTCGACAAACTTTACCGCGAATTGCCACTCTCCATCCGCCGCGTCAAAGTCAACGACGACGTGATGGCACTGGCCGCCCTCTCGCCTGACGAAGAAATCGCCCGCACCGAAGAACCCTACCGCCGCGCCATCGCCTACATCATGGCACGCGCCATGGGCAAGGCACGCTCACTCGGTTTGGGCATGGGCTGCAAATTCGGCTTCCTCGAGCCTTATGCCACGGTTGAAGAGTTCCTCAACGACCTGAAAAAACTGCAACGCTCGCTCCACGAAAACGGCAGCCAACTGCTGGCAGAAGGCCGTCTGGCCGACATTATCCGCAGCGTGTCCGTGTTTGGCTTCCACATGATGCCGCTCGACCTGCGCCAACACGCAGGCAAACACGCCGATGTGGTTGCCGAGCTTTTCCAACACGCAGGCTTGGAAGACTACAACAGCCTGAACGAAGAGCAAAAACAAGCCGCCCTGTTGCGCGAATTGAGCCATCAACGTCCGCTGTACAGCCCGTTCATCACATACAGCGACCATACCCGCCACGAACTGGCAATTTTCAACGAAGCGCGCAAAATCAAAGACGAATTTGGCGAAGATGCCGTTACGCAAAGCATTATTTCCAACTGCGAACAACCCAGCGACCTGCTCGCCTTGGCATTGCTGCTGAAAGAAAGCGGCCTGTTGGTAGTGGAAAACGGCAAACCGCACAGCCGCATCAACATCGTGCCTCTGTTTGAAACCATCGAAGCGCTCGAAAACGCCTGTCCGGTCATGGAAACCATGTTCCGCCTCGACTGGTATGATGCCCTGCTCGAAAGCCGCGGCAACATCCAAGAAATCATGCTCGGCTACTCCGACTCCAACAAAGACGGCGGCTACGTTACCAGCTCATGGTGTCTGTATCAAGCAGAGTTGGGCTTGGTCGAACTCTTCAAAAAATACGATGTCCGCATGCGCCTGTTCCACGGCCGCGGCGGCAGCGTAGGTCGCGGCGGCGGCCCTTCTTACCAAGCCATCTTGGCGCAACCCGCAGGCAGTGTTGCCGGACAAATCCGCATTACCGAGCAAGGCGAAGTCATTACCGCCAAATACGCCGACCCGGGCAACGCCCAACGCAACTTGGAAACCTTGGTTGCTGCGACTTTGGAAGCCAGCATCCTGCCGGATAAAAAAGACCCTGATGCCAAACTGATGCAGGATTTGTCGGACGTATCGTTCAAATACTACCGCGAACTGATTACCCACCCCGACTTCATCGACTATTTCCTGCAAACCAGCCCGATTCAGGAAATCGCCACCCTCAACCTCGGCAGCCGCCCCGCTAGCCGCAAAACCTTGGCGCGGATTCAGGATTTACGCGCGATTCCGTGGGTATTCTCATGGATGCAAAACCGCCTCATGCTACCGGCTTGGTACGGTTTCGGCAGCGCAGTGGAAACCTTGTGCGAAGGCAAACCCGAAACGCTCGCCGCCCTGCGCGAACACGCCCAAAGCAACCCGTTCTTCCAAGCCATGCTCTCCAATATGGAGCAAGTGATGGCGAAAACCGACATCACCTTGGCAGAAAACTATGCCGGTTTAAGCGAATCGCCCGATAAAGCAAAAGTCATCTTCGGCATGATCAAGGAAGAATACCAACGCAGCCGCAAAGCACTGCTCGACTTGTTGCAAACCGAAGAGCTCCTGCGCGACAACCGCAGCCTCGCCCGTTCGCTTGCCTTGAGGATTCCATATTTGAACGCCCTCAACGGCCTGCAAGTCGCCATGCTCAAACGCCTGCGCAAAGAGCCCGACAATCCGCACGCCCTGCTGATGGTTCACTTGACCATCAACGGCGTGGCGCAAGGTTTGCGTAATACCGGTTAAGGCAGCACGGAAAAAAGGCCGTCTGAAACAGTTTTCAGACGGCCTTTTATTATAAGAACACACCAGCATTGCGGCTGTTTTGAGTACCTCCACAATATGCTATAATCCGCCGTTAAACTTTTATCTTTTCAGGAAAAACCATGAGCTTGAAATGCGGCATCGTCGGTTTGCCCAACGTCGGCAAATCCACCCTCTTTAACGCGCTGACCCAATCGGGTATCGAAGCGGCAAACTATCCTTTCTGTACCATCGAACCCAACGTCGGCATCGTTGAAGTCCCCGATCCGCGTATGGCCGAATTGGCAAAAATCGTCAATCCGCAAAAAATGCAGCCTGCCATCGTCGAATTTGTCGATATCGCCGGTTTGGTTGCAGGCGCAAGCAAAGGCGAAGGCTTGGGCAACCAGTTCCTTGCCAACATCCGCGAGACGGACGCGATTGTTAACGTTGTACGTTGCTTTGACGATGACAACATCGTCCACGTTGCAGGCAAAGTTGATCCGATTGCCGACATCGAAACCATCGGCACCGAGTTGGCACTTGCCGACCTCGCCAGCGTCGAAAAAGCCATCGTCCGCGAAGAAAAACGCGCCCGCTCAGGCGATAAAGACGCGCAAAAACTGGTCGATCTGTGCAAAAAACTGCTGCCTCATCTGGACGAAGGCAAGCCTGTACGCTCCTTCGGTTTGGACGCAGAAGAACTCGCCATGCTCAAGCCGCTGTTCTTGCTGACTGCCAAACCTGCCATGTACGTCGGCAACGTTTCCGAAGATGGTTTTGAAAACAACCCGCACCTCGACCGCCTGAAAGAATTGGCTGCAAAAGAAAACGCGCCGGTTGTGGCCGTCTGCGCCGCGATGGAAAGCGAAATCGCCGAACTGGAAGACGACGAGAAAGCTGAATTCCTCGCTGAAATGGGCTTGGAAGAACCGGGCCTGAACCGCCTGATTCGTGCCGGCTATGACCTCTTGGGCCTGCAAACCTACTTCACCGCCGGTGTCAAAGAAGTCCGCGCTTGGACCATCCACAAAGGCGACACAGCCCCACAAGCCGCCGGCGTAATTCACACCGATTTTGAACGCGGCTTCATCCGCGCCCAAGTTATCTCCTACGAAGACTTCATCGCTTTAGGCGGCGAAGCCAAAGCCAAAGAAGCCGGCAAAATGCGTGTAGAAGGCAAAGAATATGTCGTACAAGACGGCGATGTGATGCACTTCCTGTTTAACGTATAAACCCAGCGTAACGTTTTTTCAGACGGCCTTTTCTAAGATTAAGGCCGTCTGAATTTATTTTCAGACAGCCTCATGTTTTGAAATATCAACAAAACAAGACATCATCTCCATAATAAATGCGGGCATAGCCCGTAATTTTTCTCTCTTTAAATCTCTCATCTCTTGCCAACACCTTACCTAAAAATAGCACAAGGTTACATCATCAATAACAATATCATTGATATGACAATAAAAAATTAAACAATACCACATCGTATTGATTCATTATAAAACAACATATTAAATACTATGTTGAAACTATCAACTGTATTCCTACTCTAATCTAATCCTATTCAAACGCATATCATCAGCAATCATTCTAAGAAGGCAAACAAACTGCCCAGTACTGACAAACGATGGCTGACCTCCAAAATGCTGCTATTCTCGGCAGGAATCACTTTTCAGACGACGCCATTAAAATAAACTAATTAAAATCAAAATATTATGAGCAAAGTTTTATCTTACCGCCCAGATATTGATACATTGCGTGCCGTTGCTGTTCTATCCGTTGTCATTTTCCATATTGAAAAAAACTGGCTGCCTGGCGGCTTTCTTGGTGTTGATATCTTTTTTGTTATTTCCGGCTTTCTGATCACGATGATTATCCATCGTGAAATGAGCAGTGGGATTTTTTCGTTCAAAAAGTTTTACATCCGCCGTATCAAGCGGATACTGCCCGCATTTTTTACCGTATTGACGGTAACGCTGATATGCGGCTTTCTTTTATTCACCAAAGATGATTTCTCCCTTTTATGGAGGACAGCCCTGTCCACCTTGGGGTTCATCTCCAATATCTTTTTTGCAAAGGGTCAGGGCTATTTCGACCCCATACAAGAAGAAAAACCTTTGCTTCACATTTGGTCTTTATCGGTCGAAGAACAGTATTATTTCGTCTTCCCGATATTGCTGTTACTGGTTGTCCGCAAAAGCTGGTGCACTCAGTTTGCCTTCCTCATCACGCTATGCGTATTCAGCATTTTGGCTTCTTTTATGCCGACTGCACTGGATAAATATTACCTTCCCCACCTGCGCGCCTGCGAAATGCTGATCGGCTCGTTGACGGCAGTGTGGATGCAATACCGGCAACAACAAGCGCTGGATACCGGCAAACAATATGCGGCGGCAGGCGCATTACTTTCCGTATGCGTACTGTTTGCCTGCCTGTTTACCTATACGGAAAAAACTGCCTATTTCCCGGGGCCTGCCGCCATCATTCCTTGTTTGGCCGCCGCCGCATTCATTTATTTCAATCAATTTGAACACCGGCTGAAAAAATTTTTCCAATGGAAGATTACTGTCGGCATAGGCTTGATTTCCTATTCACTATATCTCTGGCATTGGCCTGTATTGGCTTTTATGAGATACATCGGTTCAAACAATCTGCCTTCCTATTCGACTGCGGTCGCGATTGTCTTAATGTTTGCACTCTCTCTGCTTTCTTATTATTTTGTCGAGAAGCCGTTTAAAAACTGGAAGGGCTCTTTTGCCCAATCTGTGACATGGGTTTATGCCGTCCCCATGCTTGTTTTGGCCATTACGCCTTTTCTTGCCATGAAGCTCCCGTTTATGGAGCAATACGACCGCATGGGATTGGCACGTTCCTACACTTCTTGTCACAACAACACCGACAAACAGTGTATTTGGGGCGATACCGACAAACAGCCGGAATTACTGATTTTGGGCGATTCGCATGCCGACCAATATAAAACGTTTTTTGATACCGTCGGCAAAAAAGAAAAATGGTCGGCAACGATGGTCACGGCGGACAGTTGTGCCTATGTAGAAGGTTATGCCGCGCCCATATTCAAACAGAACGCCTCCTGCCGTGCCGTTTACGAGTATGCCAAAGAACATCTACCCCAATACTCAAAAGTGCTTTTGGCCATGCGCTGGGGCAGCCAAATGCCTGAAAACAGCCACTCCCTTGCTTACGATGCCGATTTTTTCAAAAAATTCGACCTCATGTTGCAAAAACTTTCTTCAGAAAAACAAGCCGTTTACCTGATGCTGGACAATCCCAACCTGTCCTACAACGGCTTGCGCGCCTATATCCTGTCTTACCGCATACCTGGATTTAGTCAAAATCTTGTTATTGATGAACAAAACACTTTTAAAGGAAACGAACGCATCAAAAAATTAGCCGAAAAATATGCCAATGTGCACATTATCGATGCCGTCGCCTATATTCCGCACAATTTCAAAATCAACGGATTGCCGGTTTATTCCGATAGAGACCACATCAACCCTTACGGCGGCAGAGAACTGGCCAAGCGTTTTTCCGAAAAACACACGCTTCTTCAGTAAGCCATAGCCATTCATCCGATGAAATTTGCTACAATTAGCAGTTTGTAAAACTGCTAATTTTTTTGGAAGACATCAATGAGCGTCATCAAAGACCTACAATCGCGTGGCTTAATCGCGCAAACTACCGACATCGAAGCCTTAGACGCTTTGCTAAACGAACAAAAAATTTCCCTCTATTGCGGTTTTGACCCGACGGCCGACAGCCTGCACATCGGCCACTTGCTGCCTGTATTGGCATTGCGCCGTTTCCAACAAGCCGGCCATACGCCGATTGCTTTGGTGGGCGGCGCGACCGGTATGATCGGCGACCCAAGCTTTAAAGCGACAGAACGCAGCTTGAATTCCGCCGAAACCGTTGCCGGCTGGGTAGAAAGCATCCGCAACCAACTGAAACCGTTTTTGAGCTTTGAAGGCGATAACGCTGCTATTATGGCCAACAACGCCGACTGGTTCGGCAGCATGAACTGCCTCGACTTCCTGCGCGACATCGGCAAGCATTTCTCCGTCAACGCCATGCTGAACAAAGAATCCGTCAAACAGCGTATCGAGCGCGACGACGTGGGCATTTCCTTCACCGAATTCGCCTACTCCCTGCTGCAAGGCTACGACTTTGCCGAATTGAACAAACGTCATGGCGCGGTTTTGGAAATCGGCGGTTCCGACCAATGGGGCAACATCACTGCCGGTATCGACTTGACCCGCCGTCTGCACCAAAAACAAGTATTCGGCCTGACCCTGCCTTTGGTAACCAAATCCGACGGCACCAAATTCGGTAAAACCGAAGGCGGCTCGGTATGGTTGAACGCGAAGAAAACTTCTCCATATCAGTTCTACCAATTCTGGCTGAAAGTGGCCGATGCCGATGTATATAAATTCCTGAAATACTTTACCTTCCTGTCCATCGAAGCAATCGACGCCATCGAAGCCAAAGACAAAGCCAGCGGCACCAAGCCAGAAGCGCAACGCATTCTTGCAGAGGAAATGACCCGCTTGATTCACGGCGAAGAAGCCCTTGCCGCCGCCCAACGCATTTCTGAAAGCCTGTTTGCCGAAGACCAAAGCCATCTTACCGAAAGCGACTTCGAGCAGCTGGCACTCGATGGCCTGCCGACTTTTGAAGTTTCCGAGAGCCTCAACGTGGTGGAGACTTTGGTGAAAACCGGTTTGGCGTCTTCCAACAAAGAAGCGCGCGGTTTTGTAAACAGCAAAGCGGTTTTGCTCAACGGCAAACCTGCTGAAGCCAACAATCCGAACCATGCCGCTGAAAAACCTGACGATGCCTACATGCTGACCGACGAACACAAACGTTTCGACAAATACACCATCGTCCGCCGCGGCAAACGCAACCACGCTTTGTTGGTTTGGAAATAATCTTTAAACATTAAACGCATCGTTTAAAATAATCATGCCGTCTGAAATCAGCCCACGCTTTTTTCAGACGGCATTTTCTATTGGTAGCATTCAATTTTCCAAAAAAGAAAAGGCAGGTATTACACCTGCCCTTCTATTAAGCCAATTTCCTTAAGAAACTTTTATCCCCTGCTTACTGCAAACGCTCATTCTCTTGACGGACGGCATTCACCACATCCGCACCAAACAAAGCGTTGACATCGGTTTCATCAAACACATACTTGGTATGGCAGAAATCGCAATCGATTTGAATGCTGCCTTGTTCTGCCACCACGCCACCGACTTCCTGACCGCCAAGCATTAACAGCATATCGCTGACTTTGCCGCGGGAGCAGGTGCAGGCAAACTCGATGGCCTCCGGTTCAAAAACGCGGGGCGGGGTTTCATGGTAAAGGCGGTAAAGGGCGTGATGCGCATCCAAACCGGTCAATTCTTGCGGAGTAAGCGTTTGCGCAAGCGTAGTCACATGTCCCCACGCGGCATCATCCAATTCTTCTTCAGGCAGGCGTTGCAGCAATAATGCACCTGCGGCTTGGTCGTCGGCGGCAAGCGTAATATAGGTATCGAGCTGCTCGGAACGTTTCATATAGTTGACCAGCATTTGCGCAATGCTGTCGCCTTCCAGCGGCACAACACCTTGCCATGGGTCGGCATCTTTAGGCTGATGGGTCAAAACGAACACGCTGTTTTCGCCCAACAGCGCAGTCAGGCTTTCATCATCACGAATTTCAGCGGTTTCGTCCCAACGCGCGGTAGCACGGACAGTATTTTCAGAAGTCGCTTCCACCACCAACATTTTCAGACGGCCCTGACCTTGAACCTGAACAATCAGCGTGCCTTCGTTTTTAAGGTTGGCAGACAATAAAGAGCCGGCGGCCAGCAACTCGCCCAAAGCGCGGCGGATGGCGACAGGATAATGTTTTTGGTTGACGATGTGTTGCCAAACCTTTTCGAGGCGGATGTGCATGCCGCGGATAGGCATATCGTCAAAGATAAAGCGTGTACGGATATCGCTGTGATTTTGTGTCATGTCAGTCTCTGAAAATAAATCAATGAATGCCGCTTATATGGTTGCAGCGGCGGATAAATCAAGCGAAACCGCGCCTGATGTTTTTCTAGTTCTTTTGGAAACAAGGGTTTAACGCAAAATAACAGCAGTTTTTTTGCCAAAAAGACGGTTTTTTAATACAATCAAGCAGATAACAAGAGAATGATACGGGATAACATCTCAGAAACCGGCAATGTGCCTGCAATCGGCAGGGAATGCCTTCTGAAACGGAAGTTTTATAATGAATTTTTTACTCCGGCTCGCAGCAGTTTGGACTTCGGTCGCCATGCTTGCGAGCGTCAATTTTTCTTACGCCGATGATTTGGAAAACCTGATTACCACCCGTCAGCGTGTTTTAAACCAATTCAACGACAACGCCAACGTTTACGGCAATACGCGTCAGGCAACCCCTGTCCATCCCACCAATACCTATCCTGCCTCAAGCAACAATACGCGCGCACCTTCGGGCAATGCAGATGAGTTAATCGGCAGCGCCATGGGCTTGCTCGGCGTGGCCTACCGCTACGGCGGCACATCAGCTTCTACCGGCTTTGACTGCAGCGGCTTCATGCAACACATCTTTAAACGCGCCATGGGCGTAAACCTGCCGCGCACCTCTGCCGAACAAGCGCAAATGGGCGTTGCCGTGAACCGTTCCGAGTTGCAGCCGGGCGACATGGTCTTTTTCCGCACCATGGGTCGCGGCCGTATTTCCCACGTCGGCCTTTACATCGGCAACAACAATTTCATTCACGCGCCGAGAACGGGCAAACGTATCGAAATTACCAGCCTTGGCCACAAATATTGGAACGGAAAATACGCCTTTGCCCGTCGCGTGAAGAAAAACGATCCATCCCGTTTCTTGAATTGAGGTGCACGATGGCGATGCCGCAAATACCTAAATGGTATGACGACGACGGTCAGATTGTTTCCTGCACCGAAAAAGTCAAAGTCATGACCGAAAACTTGAACGAACTGTACCAAATAGCGCAGGACGCATTTGAAGACGCGCTGCTGATGGGTTGCTCCGAAAAACAGTTGCGCGAATACTTCCGCGACTTAATGGCCGGACTGGAAAACCCTTATCAAAAAAACAGTTAGTTATTCGATCCATACAAAAAAGGCCGTCTGAAAGTTTTTCAGACGGCCTTTTCTTATTGGGCAGATCCTCTGCCCAATTGCTAACATTCCACCACGCGCACAGATACCGGTATGGCTTTTTTCTGCAAGGTAACGGCCAGGCCGGCGAGTGAGGTTTCTTTGTAGGTTGCCTTCATATCGCGGCCGGTTTGCAGCATGGTTTGAATCACTTCATCAAGTGAGACTTTTTTATCTGTGCCGTCTTCCAAAAGCGCAAGGGTGGCGAGCTTGAGGGCTTTTTCGGCGGCGATGCCGTTGCGCTCGATACAGGGGATTTGCACCAAGCCGCCGACAGGATCACAGGTCAGACCCAAGTGGTGCTCCATTGCCATTTCGGCGGCGTTTTCCACTTGTTTCGGGGTACCGCCGATGACTTCGGCGTATGCGCCTGCCGCCATGGAGCAGGCGACGCCGACTTCGCCTTGACAGCCGACGTCCGCGCCGGAAATCGACGCGTTGGTTTTGTACAAAATGCCGATGGCGCCGGCAGTCAGCAGGAAGTCTTCGACACGCGATTGGTTGGCGTGCGGATTAAATTTGCGGAAATAGTGCAATACGGCAGGAATGATGCCTGCCGCGCCGTTGGTCGGTGCGGTTACGACGCGGCCGCCGGCGGCATTTTCTTCGTTGACCGCCATGGCGTACACCATCGGCCAAAGTTGGGTATTGACGATTTCGCTCTCGCGCAGGACTTTGAGTTTGGCTGCCAACTGCGGCGCGCGGCGACGGACGTTCAAGCCGCCCGGCAGCTGCCCTTCCGCACCCAAGCCGCGCTTGATGCAGTTTTCCATCACATCGGCTACGGCAGCCACACGGCGGCGCACTTCCACTTCATCGCAACCTGCCAACGCTGCTTCATTGGCCAACACGACTTCGGAAATATTCAACTGGTTCAGACGGCATTGTGCCAACAACTCGTCGCAGTTTTTGTATGGATACGGCACATCGGCATTTTCCTGCGCTTCTTGTGCAAACCCCTCGTCTGTTACGATAAAACCGCCGCCAACCGAATAATAAATCTGTTCTTTCAGCTTCTGGCCGTCTGAATTGTAGGCGATAAAGTTCAAACCGTTCGGATGTTTGGGCAACACTTTGTCGCCGCGGATATCCAAATCTTTTTCAGGATTGAAGGCCATTTCGCGGCCGTTGAGTTTTAAAACGTGCTGCGTGCGGATGCGTTCCAAGCGTTGGGGGATGTCTGCAAGCGGAATATCGTGCGGCAGGCTGCCTTCCAAACCGAGCAATAATGCGTCGAATGTGCCGTGTCCGATGCCAGTCAAAGCAAGTGAGCCGTACACTTCAATGACAATGCGCGCCACTTGTGTATCCAAGTTTTCAGCATGCAGCAAATCGGCAAAAGCGGCCGCGGCCTTCATCGGGCCGACGGTGTGCGAGCTGGACGGGCCGATGCCGATTTTAAAAATATCAAAGATACTGATCATAAGGTTTTCCTATCATTGTGTGTGCGGGCTGGCTGTTTTTCAGACGGCCTTAAAGCCTAAAGAGGAATCTTTTGCACCGCTTGCCAATGCAAGTACCAAATGTCCGACAGTCATCAAAGGATCGCCTGCTTCCGGCGAGGTGTATTTCAGCGTCAGCGGTTTTTTACGCAAGGGTTCGTAATGGCTGACTTTACAATGCGGGTCTTCCAAACTTGTAGAACCGGCGCGGTATCTGTATGCCAACAGCCGTAAATCGTTCAAGTCCATCTTCATGCCGTTATCCAACAATTCGCGCAACTGGTTTTCCCAGGCAATATCGTTGCTTCCGTCTTTAATGGCAATCAAGATGGACTTTTCGAGGATTTTTTTGATGTGCTGGTTCAAGGAGCGGATTGGGAAATGCCCCAGCCACAACAAATCGGTCTCCGCAAATTGGGCGGAAAACTGCTCGATAAACCAGGAATGTAAACCTCGATAATCCGGCGAATGAAACAGGGTTGATTTAACCTTGTTGCCATCTTTATCCAACATGTAATGGCAGCCGATAATCACGCTGCAAGATTCGGCAGCCCATCTAGGAATAATGACTTTGGGGGTAAAGAGCGTTTCGAGGCGTTGCTCGGTAAATTGAGTGGTGAAATCGGGATTGTATTGCAACGATGTCGGCAAATAGCCGCGCCAAAGGTACATGCCGATCCTGTTTTCGCCGATGACATCCAAGAGTTGTTCCAGCATGGTACGGCTAGGACATGAAATAAATTCGTCCGCATCCAGCGGAAAAACGAAATCTATCGCTTCATCTTTTGCTACAAGCTGCTTCATAAGCAGGTTTACCAATTGCTCTTGATTGTACTTGAGCGCTTGATATTGATAGATAAATATCGGCAAACCTTCTTCTTTCAATTGAATCAGGATTTCCCTTGTTCCATCGCTGCTGCCGTGATCGATGATGTGCATTTCATCCATCAGCTCGAGATTATGACGGACAAACGATTCGATCACGTCGTTTTCGTTGCGCACCATGCTGATGCTGATTAATTTCTTTCCCATAAATTATGCAATGTATTGATAGGTTTTAATCATTTTTCAGACGGCCTTAATCCAACCGGCAATGCGTTTTTCAATCGCTTCGGCACTCAGTCCCAAGTCGTCCAACAGTTTTTTCGGGTCGCCGTGTTCGGTAACTTTGTCTTCTACACCCAGCAGCAACACCGGTTTGCAGATGCCGTGTTTCGCCAACACTTCCAACACCGCGCTGCCTGCGCCGCCTTGTTCGGCGTTTTCTTCGGCGGTAACGATGTAATCGTGGCTTCTGGCGAGACGGACGATCAGCTCTTCATCTATCGGTTTGACAAAGCGCATATCGGCAACGGTCGCGTTCAGCTTGTCGGCAGCGACCAATGATGGGGCAACCATGCTGCCAAAGGCGATAACGGCAATTTTTCCGCCTTCGCGACGGATGATGCCTTTACCGATTTCAACGGTTTCCAGGCCGTCTGAAACGGTTGCGCCCGTGCCTGTACCGCGCGGATAACGGACGGCGGACGGCGAATTTGCCTGATAGCAGGTTGAGAGCAGCAGGCGGCATTCGTTTTCGTCGCTTGGTGCGGCAATAATCATATTCGGCACGCAACGCAAAAAGCTCAAGTCGTACAAACCGGCATGGGTCGGGCCGTCTGCGCCGACAATACCTGCACGGTCGATGGCAAACAAAACAGGCAGGTTTTGCAAGGCAACGTCGTGTACCAACTGGTCGTAAGCGCGTTGCAGGAAAGTGGAGTAAATCGCCACGACAGGCTTGATGCCTTCACACGCCAAACCGCCTGCAAAGGTAACGGCGTGTTGCTCGGCGATGCCGACGTCGAAATAGCGGTCGGGGAATTGCTGTTCAAACTCAACCAAGCCGCTGCCCTCGCGCATGGCAGGCGTGATGGCAACCAAACGCTCGTCCGCCGCCGCTTGGTCGCACAGCCATTGGCCAAACACTTGCGTATAGGTCGGTTTGGCCGCGGCAGGTTTGACTTCCGGTGCAGGCACTTCGCTCGGCAGCTTGGCGACAGCGTGGTATTTGACAGGATCGTTTTCGGCGAATTTGTAGCCGTTGCCTTTTTTGGTGATGACGTGCAGCAACTGAGGGCCTTTGCGGCCGCGCAAGTCTTTTAATACGTCCACCAGATTTTCAACGTTGTGGCCGTCCACCGGGCCGGTGTAACGGAAACCGAAGTTTTCAAACAAAGACAGCGACTGTTTGGCGTGTTCCGCTTCTCCTGCCAAGGTTTTGATTTTGTTTTCGACTTTTTGGGCAAGCTCCATCGCGCCGGGCAATTTATCCAATACTTTGCTCGATTGGGCTTTAATGGTGCTCAACAGGCCGTGCATATCACGCACGACGTTGCTAGCAAGGTATTTCGGCAGCGCGCCAACATTGGGGGAAATCGACATTTCGTTGTCGTTGAGGATGACCAGCAAATCGACATCCATATCGCCTGCGCAGTTCAGGGCTTCAAACGCCTGACCCGCCGTCATGGCTCCGTCGCCGATGATGGCGACGCTGCGGCGGTTATTGCCCAACTGTTTGTCCGCAACGGCCATGCCCAAGGCCGCGCCGATGGATGTGGAAGAATGCCCCACGCCGAACGCGTCGTATTCCGACTCGCTGCGTTTCGGAAAACCCGCCAAACCGCCGTATTGGCGCATGGTGTGCATTTGATTTTTGCGGCCGGTGAGGATTTTGTGCGGATAGCTTTGATGGCCGACATCCCAGACCAAATGGTCTTCTGGCGTGTCGTACACATAATGCAGTGCAACCGTCAGCTCGACCGCGCCCAAGTTACTAGCGAAATGGCCGCCCGTCTTACCGACGGAATCCAACAGAAATTCGCGCAATTCGGCGGCGACTTGCGGCAGCTGTTTTTTCTCCAGACGGCGCAAATCCTGAGGCGTATCGATAATATCGAGCAAAGGGCTTGGGTTCATGATTTTTGGCGGTGAATTTTTGTGTAACGGACGATTATATCAAGAGATTGCACAACTTGTTACAAATGCTTTCAGACGGCCCGAACCTTTATCCTTTATAATACTGCCAACTGAAAACACAAGGCCGTCTGAAATGACCCAAAACGCAAACAATCTCTGCTGGCTCGATATGGAAATGACCGGCCTCAACCCGGAACACGACCGCATTATCGAAGTCGCCATGATCATTACCGATTCCGATTTAAACGTACTGGCACAATCGGACGTTTACGTCATCCATCAAAGCGATGAGTTGCTCGACGGCATGGACGAGTGGAACACCGCCACCCACGGCCGCACCGGCCTGACCCAACGTGTACGCGAATCCAAACTGACCGAAGCCGAAGTCGAGCAAAACCTGTTGGACTTCATGTCCGCATGGATACCCGAGAAATCCACGCCCATGTGCGGCAACTCCATCCATCAAGACCGCCGCTTCATGGTCAAATATATGCCGCGTTTGGAAGCCTATTTCCACTACCGCAACTTAGACGTATCCACGCTGAAAGAATTGGCTAAACGCTGGAATCCGGCAGTCGCCAAAAGCGTGGTCAAACGCGGTTCGCACAAGGCATTGGACGACATCCTCGAAAGCATCGAAGAAATGCGCCATTATCGCGAGCATTTCCTCAAACTCCCTTCCGAACAATAATCCCAAGGCCGCCTGAAACAGGTTTTACACCGTTCAGACGGCCTCATCGGCTTCCTTCATCTCATGAAAATCACCAAAATTTTTACCTTCGATTCCTCGCACATGCTCGACGGGCATGACGGCAAATGCCAAAACCTGCACGGCCACACCTACAAACTCGAAATCACCGTCTCCGCGCCCGTTATCCAAGGCGGCGCAAAAGACGGCATGGTGATGGACTTTACCGACCTGAAAGCCATCGTTAAACAACACATTACCGACCCGTTCGACCACGCCTTCATCTATCACGGCAACAACGAACGCGAAAGCCAAATCGCCGCGCTTTTGGAAGGCTGGAACATGAAACCCCTGCGCCTACCCTGCCGCACCACCGCCGAAAACATGAGCGTAGAAATGTATGGCCGTCTGAAAAACGCCGGTGTCAAAGTGTGCAGCGTGAAATTATGGGAAACGCCGACGTCGTGTGCGGAATATGAAGGGGAATAAACCGGCATTTTGTATTTTTCAGACGGCCTGTTCCCCAAACACGCCCATCCGCTAAACATCAAAAGGAATCTTCATGAAAATCATCTCCACCCTCCTCGTCCTCTTCGTCGCTGTCGAACATTTCTACATCGCCTGGCTCGAAATGACGCAAATCCCAAGCGAAAAAGCGTCAGAGCTGTTCAATATGCCTTACGAATTTATGGAACAAAAACGCGTACAAACCCTGTTTTCCAACCAAGGACTGTACAACGGCTTCCTCGCCATCGGCTTGGTATGGGCGCGCTTTGCCGCACCCGACAACGCCGTTTACGGCGCGACCATCCTGTTCCTCGGCTTCGTTCTCATCTCCGCCGCATGGGGCGCGTTTTTATCCGGCAACAAAGGCATTTTGTTCAAACAAGGCTTGCCGGCATTTTTGGCCGCCGCAGCCGTCATTGCCGCTTAAACACACCAGCCATTCTTTCCCCACGAACCAACAGAAAGAATGGCTGCCTCAACCGATTTCTTAAAACGCTTCACCACAATAATTAAAACCCGCACACCCGACATTCATGACCATTCAAATCACACCAAACAATCCACAATACCGCATTGTCGAAATCTTTGAAAGCCTGCAAGGCGAAGGCTGGAATACAGGCATGCCCGCCGTTTTCATCCGTTTGGGCAAATGCAATCTCGCGTGCAGCTGGTGCGATACCGACTACCTCAAATTCGGCATGATGAGCCTGTCCGATATTTTGGGTCGTCTGAAAACCTACACGGCGCGCAACATCATCATTACCGGCGGCGAACCCACCATCCAACCGCATTTGGATACCCTGCTCAATGCACTCAAAGCCGAAGGCTATTTTCTGTGTATAGAAACCAACGGCCTCAACCCCGCGCCACCGCAAATCGACTACGTTGCCACCAGCCCTAAAGCTTGCTATGCCGCCAAATATGAATCCGGCTGCATCGAGAAAGCCGACGAAGTGCGCATTGTTGCCGACGGCGATGTCATCGCATTTTGCCAAGAGATGGAACGCAAAATCCGCGCCCAACATTACTACCTCTCGCCTTGTGAGCAAGACGGTGTGATGAATATCTACGACACCATCCGCCAAATCGGCGTATTAAACAGCCGACCAGACGCCCCCGTCCATTGGCAACTAAGCGTACAGACACATAAATGGGCAGGAATAGAATAATTCGTTTGAAATCAATTAAAAACAAAACCTTTACAAAATATTGAATGTAAATACCTTTCGATATTCGACCAAATGCACTACTGGCAATGCTCTCAGGCCGTCTGAAAACCCAATTTCAGACGGCCTTTTTTGTTACAAACCTCTTGACCGATTACATAAGATTACGTAAAGTGTGCAACAGTTTTCATAAATTGGTAAAACCAATTTACCTGATAACTGATTGCATCTAAAAAGGTGGCAATCCTTATTCGAAAAACATCTATTACTCAACACATCGCATCAAACCGCCATTGATTGACGGTTATGGTGCTTGTTGCCCCGAGGATATTCCTATGGCTCTCTTTCTCAGCATTTTCCCCATCATCCTGCTGATTTGGCTGATGGTTAAGAAAAACAGTATGCCGTCTTACATTGCGCTGCCAATTACCGCTGCGCTGATTTACGTCATCAAACTGTTTTATTTCGGCGACAACGCCATGTTGCTCAATGCAACGGCAGCATCAGGCCTCGTTTCTACCCTGACCCCGATTACCGTGATTTTCGGTGCCATTATGTTCAACCGCATGATGGAAACCACCGGCTGTATCGACGTCATCCGCAAATGGCTGGCTACCATCAGCCCGAATCCGATTGCCCAATTGATGATCATCGGCTGGTCTTTCGCCTTTATGATTGAAGGTGCGTCCGGTTTCGGTACGCCTGCCGCCATTGCCGCGCCAATCCTGATGAGCTTGGGCTTCAACCCGTTAAAAGTAGCCATCTTCGCTTTGGTGATGAACTCCGTACCTGTTTCCTTCGGTGCAGTAGGTACTCCGACTTGGTTCGGCTTTGCGCCTTTGGGCTTGGATCAAAAGAGCATTATGGAAATCGGTATGCAAACCGGCGTAATGCACTTCTTCGCAGGTTTCATCATCCCTGTTATCGGCTTGAGCTTCATCGTACCTTGGGCTGAAATCCGTAAAAACTTGGGCTTTATCGGTATCGCCGTATTCTCCTGTACCCTTCCTTACGTTGCATTGGCGATGGTCAATGAAGAATTCCCATCTCTGGTTGCCGGCGCAATCGGCCTGATGGTGTCCGTATTCGCAGCAAACCGCGGCTGGGGCTTGAGCAAAGATTACGCCAAAGACCCGAATGCAGAAAAAGTACCTTTCGCACAAGTTGCCAAAGCACTGGCTCCTTTGGGTATGCTGATCGGCATGCTGGTGATCACCCGTATCAAACAGCTGGGCATCAAAGGCCTGCTGACCAGCAAAGAAGAATGGTTCAGCTTCCAACTGCCGTTTGATTTATCCAAAATCACCGTCAGCGACTCTCTGACCATCACCTTCGGCAACATCTTCGGCCAAGGCGTAAACGCTTCCTATCAAACCCTCTACGTTCCGGCTTGGATTCCGTTTGTCTTCACCGTTTGGATTTGCATCCTGCTGTACAAAACCAAATTCAAAGATGCGTGGTCTTTCTACGCTGCAACCTTCAACCAAACCAAAAAACCTCTGCTTGCCCTGATGGGTGCGCTGATTATGGTTCAACTGATGATGGTTGGCGGTGACGACTCCATGGTGAAAATCATCGGTAAAGAGTTTGCCGCTATGGCAGGCGAACACTGGGTGTACTTCTCCCCATACTTGGGCGCAATCGGTGCATTCTTCTCCGGTTCCAACACTGTATCCAACCTAACCTTTGGCCCGATTCAACAACAAATCGCGCTTGATACCGGCCTGTCCGTTACCCTCATCCTCGCCCTGCAATCCGTCGGCGGCGCAATGGGCAACATGGTCTGCATCAACAACATCATCGCCGTGTGCAGTGTGTTGAACGTGAACAACGCCGAAGGTGCGATCATCAAGAAAACTGTCATCCCAATGACCATCTACGGCATCATCGCCGTGACTGTGGCTGCAATTTTCTTCTTGTAAACCGCTTCATATCAAAGGCCGTCTGAACATTCAGACGGCCTTTTTTTGTATTCTTTCGCTATATTTCTTAAAGAATCATTAATGTATATATTCCGCAACAACCCACATAACTACTTTGCAACACCAAATCACAAACAACTTTCTATTAATAAACAATCGGGTAACCATAAGTAAACACTGTTTTGCAATTTACCTAATTGCCACTACCGACAAAACGCCTAAAATACGCTTCATCTGCAAACGGAAACCCTTTCTCACTTTGCAAGATAACACACAACCCTCATATGGAGCTTAGATCATGAAATTACTTTCTGTTATCACTGCAGCCGCATTGGCTACTGTTTCCTTCTCTGCTGCCGCTGCACCTGCCGGCTTCGTTTCTTACCGTTGTGACGGTGGCAAATCACTGAACGTGATGTACGGCTTTGACCGTAGCGGCCGTGCAGTTACTGCTGACGTAAACGCCGGTGGCAAAAAAGCCTCTTTGGTTGTCGACAAAAAACGTTCTGACAGCACTGGCACTACTTTCACCAACCGTAAAGGCTATGTAATGTCTGCCGGTTTCATCGACAAAAACACCCACACTACTTCTGAAGTAGTTGGCGTGAACGCCCCTAACGGCTCATTCCTGGTGAAAAACTGCGAACCACGTCCACGTTAATCCCAGTTTTCCTATTTAACCGAATCATCCCGGTTTGATAGAAAGGCCGTCTGAAAAACAATTTTCAGACGGCCTTTTTATTTAAGCCTATAAAAAAGAGCGTGTACCGTACACGCTCTTTTTGTTTGTTCGCACACCAATTAAATACGCATCGGCATCACGATATATTTGAAATTCGGATTGTTCGGCACGGTAAACAGCGTTGAACGGTTGGCATCGCCGAAAGCAAGCTGCATATCGTCGGAGTGGATGTTACGCAACACATCCATCAGGTAGCCGATGTTGAAACCGACTTCGAGTTCTCCGCCTTGGTAAGCGATTTCCAGCTCCTCGCGCGCTTCTTCCTGCTCGTTGTTGCTACATACGACACTCAGCAAACCAGGCTGCAGGAACAGTCGTGCGCCGCGGAATTTTTCATTGGCAAGAATGGCAGCACGCTCGAGCGCACCCAAAAACTGGGTACGGGACACGAGGAAAATCTTGTCGTTATCCAAAGGAATCACGCGGTTAAAGTCAGGGAACTTGCCATCGATGACTTTGCTGACAATGGTCGTACCATTACATTGGAAGCGTACTTGATTGTCCAAAAGCTCAACGGTGATGGACTCGGACGGATTGTTCAATAGCTTGAAGAGTTCCAATACCGTTTTGCGCGGCAGGATGACTTCGGTTTTGGGCAGTTCTACTTCAATTTGGCTGGCCGCATAAGCAAGGCGGTGGCCGTCGGTTGCCACAAGGCGCAGCTGGTTTCCTTCGACCTGCATCAGCAAGCCGTTGAGGTAATAGCGGATATCTTGAACCGCCATGCTGTATTGCACTTGCGAAAGCATGGTTTTGAAGGTTTCTTGAGTCAGCGAGAAAGTCGCGCTGACGTCGCTGCCGACATTCATCAACGGAAAGTCTTCAGCAGGCAGGGTTTGCAGGGCAAAACGGGATTTTCCCGCGCGCAGAGTCAAACGGTTATCCGCCCAATCCAGTGATACCAGTGCACTGTCAGGCAGGGCGCGCAAAATGTCTTGGAATTTTTTAGCGTTGGTCGTAATGCGGAAATCGCCTGCCTGACTTTCAGGGCCGGCGGTATTGATTTGGATTTCCAAGTCGGTTGCCAAAAGTTTGGTCTGTCCGTCTTTGCTTTCCAGCAACACATTGGACAAAATCGGCAGAGTATGGCGACGTTCGACAATACCGGTAACGGCTTGCAACGGCTTGAGCAGACTGTCGCGATCGGCTTGTAAAATCAGCATGTTCCATTCCTTTGAATTTGAAATCGGTTGATTTGGGTATTTTAAAATATTTTTTGTTTTCAGACGGCCTCATATTGACATCAGGCCGTCTGAATATTGCATTGGGTCAGTTCTGAATCAAAATCAGCAGTTTTTCGTAGTCTTGCGCCAATTCAGGATCTTCTTCGCGCAGTTTCGCCACCGCTTTGACGCCGTGCATCACAGTCGTGTGGTCGCGACCACCAAAGGCATCGCCGATAGAAGGCAGACTGAGCGTGGTCAGCTCTTTGGTCAGGCTCATGGCAACTTGGCGCGGACGGGCGATGTTGCGCGTGCGTTTTTTGCCCAATATATCGCTGATTTTAATACGGTAGTATTTGGCTGTTGCATCGATGATGATGTCGGCGGTAATAACTTTGTGTTTCTCGGCAATAATATCCTGCAAAGCCGTACGCGCCAAATCCATGTCGATGACAGGGCGGTTCATAAAACGGCTGCTGGCGCTGACACGGTTGAACGCGCCTTCCAGTTCACGCACATTGGAGCGGATCAGATTGGCGATAAACAGAGCGGCTTCGTCTTCGATACTGATACCGGCCGCTTCTGCCTTTTTCTGCAAAATCGCCACGCGCATTTCCAATTCGGGCGGTTCAAGTTCCAAAGTCAAACCCCATGAGAAACGGGACTTGAGACGGTCGTCCATACCTTCGATTTTGGCAGGCAATACGTCGCACGTCAGGATCAGCTGTTTTTTCTCGTTGTGGAAATGGTTGTACAAATAGAAGAATTCTTCCATCGTACGGTCTTTCCCTTTGATGAACTGAATATCGTCGATAATCAGCAGGTCATATTGTTTGTATTGTTGCTTGAACACATCGTAAGTGTTGTTGCGCACAGCCTTCATAAAGCTGCGGATATAGTCGTCTGAGTGCATATAGCGCACTTTGGCATCAGGACGGTTTTTCAGCAATTCGTTGCCAATGGCTTGCACCAAGTGGGTTTTACCCAAACCGGTACTGCCGTATAAGAAAAACGGGTTGTAGCCCTGCCCCGGATTTTCAGCAATCGCTTGGGCGGCTGCGGCGGCAAGGCGGTTGCCCTTACCTTCCACCAAGGTTTCAAATGTATAGTCGCGCGACAGATTGGTCTGTTCGTAGCGCGCTTCTTCCGCATCGTGCTGCGCATCAGTTTTGGCTTTGGCAACTGCTTTAGACTCAGCCGGAGCGGCAGTTTGTACTTGAGGCTCATGCGGCAGGTTTTTCATGCGTTGCGCCAAAATCTCGGCAGCCGTCATAGCAGTGGCAGGCTTGAAAACCGTTTCAGACGGCCTATCTTCTTCCACTGCCGCAACAGTTTGCAAAGACATTTGAACAGGCTCTACAAATTCTTCAACTTCAATGACTTCTTGCACTTGCACCGGCGCAACAGCCTGAGCCGCCATTTCATAATGCGTACCTACGCCCGGCTTAAACGCAAACGCAGCCTGCTGAGGCACCAATTCGGCACGCACGGCATCAATTTTGGCGGCAAACTGGCTTTTGAGCATATTGCAGGCAAATTGGTTTTTACCATACACCACCCATACGCCGTTTTCTTCGCCCACGGTCAAAGGCGCAATCCATTGCGCAAACTGCCCGGCAGGCAACATTTCGTGAAGGCGGCAAAGGCACAGCGGCCAAAATTCAGCTAACGTCATGAGATTAAGCTCGGAAAATGGAAGATTTGGGAAATACAAGAAGGCAGAGCAGACAGGCAATCCGATAAAAATCAAATTTTTACGATACTCCCGCTGCTTTCAGACGGCCTTGCGCACAGAGAAAAGCAAGGTTGGGCGATTATACCCATTCCGCTCTTTTTTATCCACAACCGCCGCAAAATTTTATCCACAAATTCTATCAATGTATAAAACCCGTTGTCACACTTTAGCCAACGAAAAGTTTTTATATTGATTGACAAAAGCGGCAAATTGGAGTGTAATTCACGGTTTAATTATCTACCAATTTTTAGGAAACATCATGAAACGCACTTATCAACCTTCCGTTACCAAACGCAAACGCACCCACGGCTTCTTGGTTCGCTCCAAAACCCGCGGTGGTCGCGCAGTATTGGCTGCCCGTCGCGCCAAAGGCCGCAAACGCCTGGCTGTATAATTTTGAATTACGGCTTCTCGAAGCAGTATCGCTTATTAAAAACGGATGATTTTTCATCCGTTTTTGCGTTGAAAAACCGACGCAGCCGCGATTTACTGCAAGTCTCCCAGTCCGCAGACAACGCGCTCGGCCATCCGCGCCTTGGTTTGGTCGTCAGCAAAAAGACCGCAAAACGCGCCCATGACCGCAATTATATGAAGCGCGTCATCCGCGACTGGTTCAGGCTGAATCAACACCAGCTGCCGCCGCATGATTTTGTTGTGCGCGTGCGTCAGGCGTTTAATCGTGAAACAGCCCCGGAAGCCCGAAACCAACTTGCCCAGCTGATGAAAAAACGCCGATGAATACCCTGCTTTCCAAGCTCTTCCTTGCACTCATCCGCTTTTACCAATACTGCATCAGCCCCATCATCCCGCCGCGCTGCCGCTATACCCCGACCTGTTCACAATACGCAGTCGAAGCCGTCAAAAAATACGGCGCATTCAAAGGCGGATGGCTGGCAATCAAACGCATCGCACGATGCCATCCTTTCGGCGGACACGGACATGACCCTGTTCCATAATGCTGCTGTCAACCATTTAAAGAACACGATTTCCTTTAATTTCCCGTCGGTTTCTATATAATGCCGTCTGAAGCAGTTTTCATCTCGATTACCTATCCGTCAATTCCAGGAATCTCTTATGGATTTTAAAAGACTAATGGCGTTTTTTGCCATTTCAGTGGCAATTTTTGCCGGCTGGGAACATTTCTTCCCCAGCCCCAAACCTAATCCGGCGCAACAAGCCGCGCAACAGCAAACGGCCGCTGCTCCGGCAAAAGCCTCTGCTGAAGCCGCGCTTGCCCCGGCCTCTCCTATTACCGTTACCACAGACACAGTTAAAGCCGTCATCGATGAGAAAAGCGGCGACCTGCGTCAGCTGACCCTCTTGCAATACAAAGCAACCGGCGATGAACACAAACCTTTTGTCCTGTTTAACGACGGCAAGGAATACACCTACGTTGCCCAATCCGAGCTTTTGGACGCACAAGGCAACAACGTTCTGAAAGGCATCAGCTTTACCGCTCCGCAAAAACAATACAGTTTGGAAGGTGACAAAGTTGAAGTCCGCCTGAGCGCACCTGAAACCAACGGCCTGAAAATCGACAAAGTTTATACTTTTACCAAAGGCAGCTACTTGGTTAACGTCCGTTTCGACATTACCAACAGCAACGGCCAACCTGTCAACCTGAGCGCAGACTACCGCATCGTCCGCGACCACAGCGAACCTGAAGGCCAAGGCTACTTCACCCGCTCTTACGTCGGCCCGGTGGTTTACACCCCTGAAGGCGGCTTCCAAAAAGTCAGCTTCTCTGATTTGGACGACGATGCCAAATCCGGCAAATCCGAAGCCGAATACATCCGCAAAACCCCGACCGGCTGGCTCGGCATGATTGAACACCACTTCATGTCCACTTGGATTTTGCAGCCTAAAGACGGCCAAAGCGTTTGCACCGCAGGCGACTGCCGTATCGACATCAAACGCCGCAACGACAACCTGTACAGCGCAAGCGTCAGCGTGCCTTTAGCCGCCATCCAAGCCGGCGCAAAAGCCGAAACTGCCATCAATCTGTATGCCGGTCCGCAAACCACTTCCGTTATCGCCAACATTGCCGACAAATTGCAACTGGCCAAAGACTACGGCAAAGTACACTGGTTCGCCTCCCCGCTCTTCTGGCTCTTGAACCAACTGCACAACATCATCGGCAACTGGGGCTGGGCAATCATCGTTTTGACCATCATCGTCAAAGCCGTCCTGTATCCACTGACCAACGCCTCTTACCGCTCTATGGCAAAAATGCGTGCCGCCGCACCTAAATTGCAAGCCATCAAAGAGAAATACGGCGATGACCGCATGGCGCAACAACAAGCCATGATGCAGCTTTACAAAGACGAGAAAATCAATCCGCTGGGCGGCTGTCTGCCTATGCTGTTGCAAATCCCCGTCTTCATCGGTCTGTACTGGGCATTGTTCGCCTCCGTAGAATTACGCCAAGCGCCTTGGTTGGGTTGGATTACCGACTTAAGCCGTCCGGATCCTTTCTACATCCTGCCTTTTATTATGGCAGCAACCATGTTTGCACAGACTTATCTGAATCCGCCATCAACCGACCCAATGCAGGCGAAAATGATGAAAATCATGCCTTTGGTTTTCTCCATCATGTTCTTCTTCTTCCCTGCCGGTTTGGTTCTGTACTGGGTAGTCAACAACCTCTTGACCATCGCCCAACAATGGCACATCAACCGCAGCATTGAAAAACAACGCGCCCAAGGCGAAGTCGTTTCTTGATGAAGGTTTAGGCAACACAAAGGCCGTCTGTTGTTCAGACGGCCTTTTTTATTTCCTCAAACAAATACAGTTTTAGATTGAGCCCAATCCAGTTCTAAGCGGCATGCAACACAAAAATCGTCGGGCGTTTTTTCAAATTTGGCATTTCTTTTCTTTTTCGCCACTGCGCAATCGTCTGGCTTATGATTTCCTGTGTCGGCAAGGTCAAGTCCGTGGCCACGCACAAGCGCGTTTCAGGATGCAGGTTTTCCACCGCATCAGCCAACAACGCATCGTTGCGATACGGCGTTTCGATAAACAGCTGCGTTTCATTCTGCTGGCGCGAACGTTGCTCCAAAGCCTTCAAACTCTGAATCCGCTCATTTTTTTCAGACGGCAGATAACCCTTAAACGCAAAGTTTTGCCCATTCGCACCAGAAGCCATCAGCGCCAGCAGCAAGCTGGACGGGCCGACCAAAGGCCGTACTTCAAAACCGTGTTTATGCGCCAATGCCACCAAATTCGCGCCCGGATCGGCAACAGCCGGGCAGCCCGCCTCACTGACAATGCCCATACTACGTCCCTCTTGCAAAGGTTTCAGCAATTCCGGCAAAGTCTTCAAATCCGTGTGTTCATTCAGCGTTTGCAAATTCAGTTCGCGGATAGGCGTAGTCACGCCCAAATGTTTCAAATGCGCACGCGCTGTTTTTTCCGCTTCAACGACAAAATCAGTCAGCCCGACAATCGCCTGTTGTTCATGCGGCAACAGGCATGGCGTATCAGGCGCACCCAAAGGGGTAGGAATTAAATACAAAATCGGTTTCATTCTTACAACTCCCAAAAATCTCAGGCCGTCTGAACACATTCAGACGGCCTCAAACTATAAAACTTCCACACCTTCGTTTTTCAAAAAATCAATCAGACGGAAAATCGGAAGGCCGATCAAAGCATTCGGATCCGTACTTTCAATCCGCTCCAACAAAGCGGCGCCCAAACCCTCGCTCTTCGCCGCACCGGCACAATAAACCGCATCCGGCTCGCGTTCCAAATATCGGCTGATTTGTCCCTGCGTCAACTGTCGCATAGCAACCACCGTATGATCGATATGATGCTGAACCTTGCCCGTAGCAGTATTCAAAAGTACGATTGCGCTGTAAAATTCAATCCGTTTTCCGCTCAAGTCCGCCAGCATCTGTTGTGCATTTGCGACGTTCATCGGCTTGCCCAACTGCCGTTCTTCGCACCATGCGACTTGGTCTGCGCCGATAATCAGCGCGGCAGGAAAAGTTGCCGCCAAAGAACGGGCTTTGCCTTCAGCCAAACGCAGCGCCGTCTCGCCTGCATGCTCACCCGCAATAGGCGTTTCGTCAAAATCAGGCGATGCCGTCTGAAAATCGATACCCAAACGGCGAAGCTGTCCGCAGCGGAAAACCGAACTCGACCCTAAAACCAAAGGTAGTTTTACTTCCATATTTTTACTTAAAAACATTGACGTTAGACTGCCGAAATTATATCATACTCCGTTTATGTCATACCCTAATTTGATTGACCCAGAAGTTTTCGCCGCCGAAGGGCAGAATCTGCAAGGCAGCTTCCTGCTCGAAGAATTGGATGAACGAGTCAGTTCGCACGATTATCCGGCCGACAAACAGACACGCGTGTCGTTTACGCTGCAAGGCGGTCGCGACCGGCTGCAACGTCTGTTTCTCGATTTAAACGTCAAAGCCGACATGCCCCTGATTTGCCAGCGTTGCATTACGCCCATGCCGTTTCTGCTCGATGAAACCAGCCGTATCGTCCTGTTTGCCGATGAAGAGAGTTTGGACGAAGCCATGCTTGCCGATGAAGAATTGGAAGGCATGCTGCTCGAAAAAGAGCTTGACGTGCGGACTCTGGTTGAAGACCAAATCCTGATGTCGCTCCCTTTCTCCCCTCGACACGAAGACTGCGGCAACAATGGAACACTGGACGAAGTCAATCGGGACAAACCAAACCCCTTCGCTGTTTTAGCAGGTTTGAAAAGCAGTTAATTAGGACACAGTTTATTTATCTAGGAGCTTGAAATGGCCGTTCAACAAAACAAAAAATCCCCTTCTAAACGCGGTATGCACCGTTCACACGATGCTCTGACTGCGCCTTCTCTGTCTGTTGACAGCGCAACCGGCGAAGTGCATCGTCCACACCACATTTCTCCAAACGGTATGTACCGTGGCCGTAAAGTGGTAAAAGCTAAAGGCGAATAATCCGTTCGTCTGACTGAAAAAGCCAGAATATTGCCATGCAATGACTGGCTTTTTTGCATTGCACCCTGTATTTTCCTCTTCGGAAGCACACCATGAAACGTAAAATCTGGTACACCTACGACGACATCCACCGCGTAATCAAAGGATTGGCGGAAAAAATCCAAAACTCCGGTACAAAATACGATGCCATGATTGCCATTGGCGGCGGCGGTTTTATCCCTGCCCGCATGTTGCGCTGCTTCTTGGAAATCCCGATTTACGCCGTGACCACAGCCTACTACGACAACGATCACGAAGGTCAAGTGACCGAGGAAGTGAAAAAAGTCCAATGGCTTGATCCCGTTCCCGATGTACTGAAAGGCAAAAACGTACTGGTTGTTGACGAAGTGGACGACAGCCGCGTTACCATGGAATTCTGCCTGAACGAATTGTTGAAAGAAGATTTCGGCACCATCGGCGTGGCAGTATTGCATGAAAAAATCAAAGCCAAAGTCGGCAAGATTCCCGAAGGCATCCCTTATTTCAGCGGCATTACCGTGGAAGACTGGTGGATCAACTATCCTTGGGACGCGCTGGACATCGACGAACACAACAAATTGGCCGCGCAAAACCAATAAATTTGGTACGACCATCGCAACAAGCCTTTTCATCTGATTTTCAATTCAATCTCCTGAAAATCAGATGAGCGTACTTGTCCGATTGTCTGAGGCCGTCTGAAACACACAAACCGGAGAACAACATGATTACACTGGCCGTAGATGCCATGGGCGGAGATGCAGGCCTTGCGATTACCGTCCCCGGTGCAGTGGATTTCCTGAAACAGCAATCCGACGTACATCTGATTATGGTCGGAGATGAAGCAGCAGTCCGCCAAGCATTAAGCTCTGCTGGCGCGCCTATGGACCGCATTACCGTCTGCCATGCAGCGCAAGTCGTTGAAATGGATGAAGCGCCTCAATCTGCGCTGAAAAATAAAAAAGAATCATCCATGCGCATCGCCATCAACCAAGTTAAAGAAGGCAATGCGCAAGCCGCCGTATCGGCAGGCAATACCGGCGCACTGATGGCGACCGCCCGATTCGTCCTCAAAACTATTCCCGGCATTGAGCGCCCTGCCATCGCCAAATTCCTGCCTTCCGACAGCGAACACGTTACTTTGGCTTTGGATTTGGGTGCCAACGTTGACTGTACGCCCGAACAACTGGTTCAATTTGCCATCATCGGCAGCGAGCTGGTACACGCGCTGCACCCTGAAAAAGGCAGCCCGCGCGTCGCCCTTTTGAACGTCGGTACAGAAGACATTAAAGGTACGGATGCCGTCAAACAAACCTTTAAACTGTTGAGCAGCAGCAAACTCAACTTCATCGGCAATATCGAAAGCAACAGCGTTTTGTATGGCGAAGCCGATGTCGTTGTCGCAGACGGGTTTGTCGGCAACGTTATGCTCAAAACCATCGAAGGCGCAGTTAAATTCATGAGCGGCGCCATCCGCCGTGAATTCCAAAGCACCCTATTCAACAAACTTGCCGCCATTGCCGCCCTGCCCGCGCTCAAAGGTTTGAAAGGCAAACTGGATCCGCGCAAATTTAACGGCGCCATCCTACTTGGCCTACGCGGTATCGTGATTAAGAGCCACGGCGGAACCGACGAAGTCGGCTTCCGTTATGCTTTGGAAGAGGCCTACCACGAAGCCAAATCCGCCGGCCTCGCTCAAATCGAACAAGGCGTAGCCACCCAGTTAGCTGCTTTGGAAGCCGCCAAAGCAGCAGCCGAACTGGAAGAAACCGCTACTCCAACAACGGAAGCTTAAGGCTGATATATACAGGCCGTCTGAAACTTCAAAATGTTCAGACGGCCTGTTTTTATCTTTAATCACCGACTTCATTCTTAATATTGGGAATTTTCCCATTTTCGCTTACAATACCCGACTATCTGAATCAACTCTCTAAAAAGGCCGTTCTCATGCAATATGCCAAAATTTCCGGTACAGGCAGCTACCTTCCTGCCAACCGCGTCAGCAATGACGACCTTGCAAAAAAAGTGGACACTTCCGACGAGTGGATTACCACGCGTACAGGTATCAAATTTCGCCATATTGCAGACGACAGCGAAAAAACCAGCGATTTGGCCGCCGAGTCAGCGCACCGCGCCTTGGCAGATGCCGATTTGCAGGCTGACGATATCGATCTGATTATCGTCGCCACATCCACTCCAGATATGCAGTTTCCTTCTACGGCAACCATCGTGCAGCAAAAATTGGGCATTGCCAACGGCTGCCCTGCCTTTGACGTACAAGCCGTGTGCGCCGGTTTTATGTATGCCCTGACCACTGCCAATGCCTACATCAAAAGCGGCATGGCGAAAAACGCTTTGGTGATCGGTGCGGAAACCTTCAGCCGCATCGTCGATTGGAACGACCGCACCACCTGCGTCCTCTTTGGTGACGGTGCGGGCGCGGTTGTCTTAAGCGCATCTGACGAACCGGGCATCATCCACAGCAAACTCAAAGCCGACGGCAACTACCTCAACCTTTTGAACGTCCCCGGACAAATCGCCAACGGCCAGATTTGCGGTTCGCCCTACATCAGCATGGACGGCCCCGGTGTATTCAAGTTTGCCGTCAAAATGCTGGCAAAAATTGCAGATGACGTTATCGAAGAAGCCGGTTACACCACCGATCAAATCGATTGGCTTGTGCCGCACCAAGCCAATAAGCGCATTATCGACTCTACCGCCAAACACTTGGGCTTGAGCATGGATAAAGTGATCTTAACCGTCCAAGACCACGGCAACACTTCCGCAGCCTCCATTCCACTGGCACTGGATGTCGGTATTAAAAACGGCCAAATCAAACGCGGACAAAACCTCTTGCTCGAAGGTATCGGCGGCGGTTTTGCCTGGGGTGCGGTTTTGGTGAAATACTAACGATTGAGCCGTCTGAATATCCCTTTCAGACGGCCTATTCTGCTAAAACCCATGAAATCCCTAACGTTTGCACTTTGCATCAGCAGCCTGTTTTTAAGCATAACGGTTGTAATATTGCCCAAACTGGCAATCGCCTATCTCGCACTGAGTGCATACGTTTTCCTGCTTTACTACCTAGACAAACAACGCGCACGCAACCACGGCAGACGCATACCCGAAGCAAAATTGCACCTGCTCAACCTGCTTGGCGGTTGGCCGGGCGGTTATTGCGGCTGCCTCGCATTCAGGCACAAAACCAGCAAACTCAGTTTTGTCCGCACCTTTCGACTGAGCGCTGCAACCAATACTGTCGCCACCCTCCTTCTGCTGGCAGACACCCTCAAATATTCAAACCAATAAGGAATTACCATGTCTTTCGCATTCTTCTTCCCCGGACAAGGCTCACAAAGCCTAGGCATGATGAACGGCTTTGCCGAGCAAGCCATCGTTAAAGCCACATTTGACGAAGCTTCCGCCGTATTAGGTCAAGACCTGTGGGCAATGATTAACGGCGAAGATGCCGAATTAATCGGACAAACCGTCAACACCCAGCCCATCATGCTGGCTGCCGGCATTGCCACCTATCGCGCCTACTTGGAAGCCGGAGGTAAAATCCCTTCCGTCGTTGCAGGCCACAGCCTCGGCGAATACACCGCCCTCGTCGCTGCCGGCGCATTAAATTTCGCAGACGCAGTCAAACTCGTCCGCCTGCGCGCCGAACTTATGCAATCTGCCGTACCGCAAGGCGTAGGCGCAATGGCCGCTATTTTGGGTTTGGAAGATGAACAAGTAAAAGCCATTTGTGCCGAAGCCGCACAAGGCGAAGTCGTTGAAGCCGTCAACTTCAACTCCCCAGGCCAAGTTGTGATTGCCGGCAACGCTGCCGCAGTCGAACGCGCCGTGGCCGCCGCCAAAGAAGCCGGAGCCAAACGTGCCCTGCCGCTGCCCGTTTCTGTTCCCTCTCACTGCAGCCTCATGAAGCCTGCAGCGGAAAAACTTGCCGAAGCATTGAAAGACATCACCATCAAACAACCGCAAATCCGCGTCATCCATAACGCCGATGTTGCCTCTTATGATGATGCCGACAAAATCAAAGATGCCTTGGTACGCCAACTGTACAGCCCAGTACGCTGGACAGAAACCGTCAACGCACTTGTCTCCGAAGGCATCACTGAATCCGCCGAATGCGGCCCCGGCAAAGTCCTCGCAGGCCTCGCCAAACGCATCAATAAAGAAGCCGCGTGCAGCGCATTGACCAATGCCGATCAAGTGACTGCATTTATCGAAGCCCACTAAAAATGTTTTCAGACGGCCTTATCCTGTCAGGCAAGGCCGTCTGAAAAATCAGCCCACTCCAATCCGAATACATTATGAAAAAAACCATTATTCTTGCCGTTCCCTACATGTACGGACTGGATCAATGTATCGAAAAAAATCTGCGTTTTCTTGATTTTGATGTCATTAATCTGTGCTATGACGACCGAGATTCCTATTACCCGAACTTGGGCAGCAGACTTAAAAACCTCTACCACAAACACATCACCAAAGACGGCAACTATAAAAAATACCTCAAATACAGCCGCCACCTCGACGACATTCAACAAAAATTGGCCTTGCTAAACGGTAAAAAAGCCGATTATGCGCTCTGTATCCGTGCCAATATTTACCCCAAAGAAATCATCGCCACCATCCGCGAACACAGCAATGTTTGCGTGAATTATCAATGGGATGGCGTAGGACGCTTCCCAGATATTATTGAATATTTGGATTATTTTGACCAATGCTGGGTTTTCGATCCCGACGATATTCAAAAATATCCACAATGCCGTTTCAAAGCCACCACTAATTTTTACTTTGACTTTCCCGTGGCGGAATATGCCCCCACCAACAAACTATACTTTTTAGGCGGCTACGAACTCAGACGCGAAGAACAAACCAAACGCTTTATCCAAGAAACCGAACGCCTCAACCTACCCTTGGATTTTCATATCTACTGCAAAGACGACAGGGCTGAAAAAGCCTTCGGACACAACGGCATCCGCTATCTTGACCGCAGCAGCATCCTCAGCTTTGAAGAAAACCTCAGCCAAGTGCAAAGTTGCGGCGCAGTCGTCGATTTTGCACAATTCGAACATTACGGCTTATCATTCCGTATCTTTGATGCGTTGCGTTTCGATAAAAAACTGATTACCACCAACAAACATATCTTGGAGACCGACCTATACCACCCAGACCGCGTGTTCGTATGGGACGGCGGTAATTTAGACGCATTGCCTGAATTTTTGGCACGCCCGTATCAGCAACCTGCCCCTGAAATCAAAGCCTATTATTCGTTTACACAATGGCTAAACCGCCTGCTCGGCATTGATTAACCCTATTGCCTATGGCAAATATACCTGCCTGACAAAATATTAAATTGAATACATTATGAGTAAGAAAAAAGTCATTCTCGCCATGCCGGAACTCTTCAAAATCCACGAACTCATTATTGAGAACTTGGAAAAATGCGGATTTGAAGTGCTGTCCCTGACCTATGAAGAAAAAGAGTTCAAATACAAAAATGTATTTCAACGGCTGAAAAAAATCTGGTATCGAAATATTCTTGGACAAAAAGACTTCAAAAAACGGACCATGTTCCGCGCCGTAGAAGAACGCCTCAATACCATGTTAAGCGAACATCCCGAACAAGCGGATTATTGCTTCATGATTTGGCTGGGCGCCTATCCGAAAGACTTCATCGCCAAGCTCAGAGCGCATTCAAAATTGATGGTGTACTACAACTGGGAAGCCCTGACCTTCTTAAAAGAAGACTTCGACAACATCAAATTTTTCGACAAATTTTACTTTTTCGATCCGTTTGACCAAGGCAAACACCCCGAATACGCCGAAAAACTCTTTCCAACCACCAGCTTCTACTTTGACAGCTTCAGGCCGTCTGAAAACCCGCAAAACAAAATCTTGTTTATCGGTTCGTACGCTGCCGAACGCAACAGCGACATCCGTGCATTTTGCGAAGCTGCACGTTCAATCGGTTTAGAAATAGATTTCCGCTTGGCCAGCAAGAAAATTGAAGAAGAAAAAGCGGCTTTAGGCATTCCAGAAGTCGAGTTCTTCTCATTTGAAAACGCCCTCTCCTATCGTCAAAACTTAGAAGAAGCGGCCAAATCCTCCGTATTGGTGGATTTCCTCAACCGCAAGCACTACGGCCTCTCTTTGCGGATTTTCGAAGCGATTGGTTTGGACAAAAAACTAATTACGACCAATCCGACCATCGTACATTACGATTTTTATCACCCGAACAATATGTTCTACTGGAATGGAAGCAACCTTGAAGAACTCAAAGCCTTCCTGACCTTGCCGTATGTACCACTTACCCCCGGCCTGAAACACAAATACAGCTTCAGCAACTGGATCAGCTGCGCATTTGATATTGAACCGAATATCCCTATCAGATTACCTGAAATCAATAGAGAAGTTGTGGAGAATTTAAATGTTTGATAGAGAAAAATTAGTATTAGAAACTGTTCATATCCGCAAACGAGAATTTATTGAACAGCCGAGACATATTGTTTATGCAGCCGATCAAAACTATATCAAACACATCGGCACTGCGTTACTTTCTGTGCTGCAAAACAATACCAGTCCAATACATTTTCATTTGTTAGTTAGTGGTTCAGAAGGTTATGATTTTAATATTTTCGATCAAATTGAAACATCAAATCAAAACTACGCGATAAGCGTTTACCATTTAAATACAGAATACTTTTCTACCCTGCAGACTACCCATTATTTTACTATCGCTATGTATTACCGTATGAGTATCCCTTGCTTATTAAAAGGTATTACTCATACTGCGCTTTATTTAGATACTGATGTACTGTGCTTGGGCAACATTGATGATTTATTTGAAATCGACATTTCAAATTCTTTGATTGCTGCCGTACCTGATGCAATCTTATACAGAGCATATATAAAACAACTCAATCAATTTGGTTTTACAGATACTGAGCCTTATTTCAACTCTGGGGTCATTCTATTCAATATTGACAAATGGAATGATATGGCAATAGATAAAATTTTGTCTGAAAAAATGCAAGCCGTAGAAAAACAGAATTTTAAACTCTCCTGTCCGGACCAAGATATTTTGAATTTAGCCTGTATAGGTCATGTACACTGGCTTTCAGAAAACTTTAACTGGATACATTGGCATCAAAAATACAGTGAATTAATCGACAATCCCAACAATATCCGCTTAGTCCATTTTGTTGGTCATATCAAACCGTGGCATCAATTAGGCTTCCACCCTGCATATGATCAATATTTTAAGAATTCCCCATGGAATAACGGATATCTAGAACAACCTCTATCAACTTGGTTGCCCTTTCCAAATCCTAAAAGGAAATTTAGACAAGCAGCCAAACGGCTTTGGAAACAAGGACAAAAAAAGCAAGCATGGGCATACTACAAAGAATATTTATTACGAAGAATCAACAAACGGCGGTATCAAACACCCTCCCTAGGTAAATAAGGCCGTCTGAAACCATTTTTCCCAATCGCAATTAAGGAATAAAACATGAGTACACAAGATTTGAGCGGCAAAATCGCTTTGGTAACCGGCGCATCACGCGGTATTGGTGCGGCGATTGCCGATACTTTGGCGGCGGCCGGTGCAAAAGTTATCGGTACAGCCACCAGTGAGAGCGGTGCGGCAGCAATCGGCGAACGCTTGGCACAATGGGGCGGCGAAGGTCGTGCATTGAATTCTGCCGAACCTGAAACCATCGAAAACCTGATTGCCGACATCGAAAAAGAATTCGGCAAACTGGATATTCTGGTCAACAACGCCGGCATTACCCGCGACAACCTCCTGATGCGCATGAAAGAGGAAGAATGGGACGACATCATGCAGGTTAACCTCAAATCTGTATTCCGTGCCTCCAAAGCCGTATTGCGCGGTATGATGAAACAGCGTGCCGGCCGCATCATCAACATCACATCTGTTGTCGGCGTGATGGGCAATGCCGGGCAAACCAACTATGCAGCGGCAAAAGCAGGCTTAATCGGCTTCTCCAAATCTATGGCGCGTGAAGTCGGCAGCCGCGGCATTACCGTCAACTGCGTCGCCCCGGGCTTTATCGACACCGATATGACCCGCGCCCTGCCGGAAGAAACCCGCAAAACCTTTGAAGCGCAAACTTCTTTGGGCAAATTCGGTGAAGCGCAAGATATTGCCGATGCAGTCTTGTTCTTGGCTTCCGATCAGGCAAAATACATTACCGGTCAGACACTTCATGTCAACGGCGGCATGTTGATGCCTTAAACCGTTTGTTTATTTAAAGGCCGTCTGAATATTTCAGACGGCCCTTTTTGTCAATCAAAACACTACTTTACATTCTATCTTGATATAATCTTAATAATCCGTTAGATAACGCTCGAAACAGTAAGTCCAAATAAGCATGATACGGGAAATCAAATCGCAGAAATGAAGTTCATTCTGTGCGTTTTTATTTGGGTTTGCTGTCGGTTTTCGACGTGTTTCAGACGGCCTATATAACAATAGCTACTTTTAACGAAAGGCCGCCCACTCTATGCACGAATTCTCCCTCGGTCCCATTGTCATTGTCCTGTTGGTTTCCGTCATTACGGTTATCTGCTGTCGCAAGTTCAACATTCCTTCCATGCTCGGTTATCTTTTGGTCGGTTTTATTGCCGGTCCGGGTATGTTCAAACTGATTCCGCAAAGCCACGCCACCGACTATTTGGGCGAAATCGGTATTGTGTTCTTGATGTTCAGCATCGGTCTCGAATTCTCCCTACCCAAACTCAAAGCCATGCGCCGCCTCGTATTCGGTTTGGGCGGTTTGCAAGTCATCATTACCATGCTCTCGATTATGGGCATTTTGATGGCAATGGGCACGCCGTTTAACTGGGCGTTTGCCACTGCGGGCGCACTGACCATGTCGTCCACAGCCATCGTCAGCCGCATTCTGTCGGAGAAAACCGAACTGGGTCAGCCGCATGGTCAAATGGCCATGGGCGTTTTGCTGATGCAAGATATTGCCGTGGTACCGCTGATGATTCTGATTCCGGCACTTGCTGGCGGCAGCGAAGGCAACTTATGGGTAGAGCTGGGCTTGGCCGGTTTGAAAATGTTGCTGACCTTGGGCATTTTGTTTGTTGTCGGCAGCCGTGTGATGTCACGCTGGTTCAGACTGGTTGCCAAACGCAAATCGTCCGAACTCTTCATGATCAACGTTTTGCTGGTTACTTTGGGCGTAGCTTATCTGACAGAGCTTGAAGGCCTGTCTATGGCATTGGGCGCATTCGTCGCCGGTATGCTGCTTTCCGAAACCGAATACCGCATTCAGGTGGAAGACGACATCCGTCCATTCCGCGATATCCTGCTGGGCTTCTTCTTCATTACCGTCGGTATGAAACTCGATATTCAGGCGCTGATCGGCAACTGGCAGCAAATCCTGATTTTGTTGGCAATCCTGTTGATCTTGAAAGCACTGGTCGTCTTCATCATCGCTTTGCGCATGAAAAACCCTGTGGGCGACAGCCTCAAGAGTGCGCTTTATTTGGCGCAAGGCGGCGAGTTCGGCTTCGTGATGCTGGCTATTTCCAGCAAAATCAATATGGTTTCGCCCGAATTGGAACAAGCGGCCACTGCAGCCGTCTTGCTCTCCATGATTGCCGCACCATTCATTTTGGGCAGCAGCGATGCCATCGTCAGCCGCTTCGTCAAATCCGACTGGGATATGAAAGCCTTGGACTTGCACTCCATGCTGGTGGAAACCATGAGCAAATCCGAACACGTCCTGATTATCGGTTTCGGACGCGGCGGTCAATCGGTCGCCCGTGTATTGGCGCAAGAAGGCATCCCCTACTTTGCCCTTGACTTGGATATTGCCCGCGTACAAGTGGCACGCAATGCAGGCGAGCCGGTTTCCTTTGGCGATGCCAAACGCCGCGAAGTCTTGGAAGCCGCCGGCTTGGGACGCGCCAAAATGGTGGTCATCACACTGAACAATATGCACGAGACCCAACATGTTCTCGGCAACATCATGTCCATGCATCCGAGCATGCCGGTTTATGTTCGCGCCACGAATGACGATTACGTTAAAACCTTTACCGAAATGGGTGCGGAAGAAACCGTCTCCGATACCAAAGAAACCAGCCTGGTGCTGGCAAGCTATGCCATGTTGGGCCACGGCCTTTCCTACAACCATGTTTATCAAACCATAACCCACATCCGTCACAGCCGCTATGCATCTTTGCAAGACTTGTTTGTCGGCAGTGATGATGACAGCTTCTCCGACGAAGACAGCAAGGCCGTCTGCCGCCATGCCTTCCCATTGCAAGGCGAGGCACATGCCATCGGTAAAACCATCCGTGAATTGCCCTTGACCGCCCATCATCTGAAACTATTGTTTATCCGCCGCAATACCGGAAAAATCCAAGACCTTGACCCTGATTTCGTTCTGGAAACCGGCGATATTTTGGTTGTCGCAGGCAAGCAGGAAGAAATTATTTCCTTTGAAAACTGGTGCTTGCAGGGAGACATCTAATTATCGGCAAATAAATCTTGCGTGCATCAGGATTTTTTGGTTTAATAGCGTCTTCGCAAATTTGCGCATGGGTGATTAGCTCAGTTGGTAGAGCGTCTGCCTTACAAGCAGAATGTCGGCGGTTCGACTCCGTCATCACCCACCAAGTTTCCTTTCATTGTCTTTGACAGTGGATGCGCGGTGGTAGCTCAGTTGGTTAGAGTACCGGCCTGTCACGCCGGGGGTCGCGGGTTCGAGCCCCGTCCGCCGCGCCATTATTTAAAGATACTGATTCCTCAGTATCTCCCTTTTTCGGGTGATTAGCTCAGTTGGTAGAGCGTCTGCC